>JAGLWJ010000276.1 GCA_023133475.1 Phycisphaerae bacterium
CATGGTGTGGCGGGTGGAACCCGCCACACCTCTGTTGTTGGCATCCATTGCTGAAAGCTGATAGCTGATAGCTGATAGCTAGCCCCACTCCGTGCGGCGTAAACCAAGTCTTCACTTTTTCAACCTGCACACACCTGCTTCATTGCGTAGGTGAACTATGCTAATATGTTCTTTCCAAGCGATGTTTGACTTGAGCTTCTTTAAGAAGGGAAGGGTATGATATGTCGCACAAACGTCTTCTCCTGCTCCCGGGCATAGTGCTGTCATGGGGATGCCTTGTCTGCTTCACTCCCGCCCAGGCAAACTCAGCCCCGCCGCCCGCGGCAAAACTGCATCCCGGCTTGATGCAACGCCTTAATGAATCACCCACGGCGGTCAAAGCCTGGGTGTTCTTCAAGAGCAAGGGAATAAAGTCGCCACAACAATACGCGGCAGCCATCGAACAGGTGGCATCCACTTACAACCCACGCGCAATTCAACGTCGCTTGCTGCGCGGCGATAACGCCCGGCGGGGCGGGGCTTTGTTCGACGAGCATGACCTGCCCGTCGTGCAGGATTACATCGACGCGGTGACAGCCACCGGGGCCCGCGTGCACGTGATCAGCAAATGGGTAAATGCCGTCAGCGTATACGCCGACCGGGCTCAACTCGATAAAATCGCCCAACTCGACTGCGTGAAAAAGCTGCAACCGGTCGCCCGCGCCGCCAGGATCATACCCCCACATCCAAAAGACCCCCAAGACCAGCCACCTCCCAGCCCGCCCACAAGTACCGGGCAAGGGCGACTCGACTACGGAAGGTCACAGGAACAGTTGGCTCAGATCAACCTGATCGCCCTGCACGAGGCGGGGCACACCGCAGCGGGCGTGATTATCGGAATCCTCGATACCGGATTCGAGCGTTCACACGTGGCATTCAACAATGCCGCCAACCCCGTGCATATTGTGGCTGAGTATGACTTTGTGGACGGCGATCCCTATACCTACAAACAACCGGACGACCCCTCCAGCCAACACGAGCACGGCACTATGATCCTGGGCTGTCTCGGCGCGTACATGCCCGGCGACCTGGTGGGCGGGGCATATGACGCATCCTTCATCCTGTGCAAGACCGAAGATACCACCGACGAATACCCGGCTGAAGAGGACAACTACGTCGCCGGCCTGGAGTTCATCGAAGCCAACGGGGCTGACATGTCCACGGCGTCGCTGGGCTACATCGACTGGTACACCCAGTCCGACCTCGACGGCCTGACCGCCGTCACCACCATCGCGGTGAACATCTCCACCGGCAATGGGGTGCACCACTGCAACGCCGCCGGAAACGAGTATCACGATTCGGACCCGCAGACCTCGAGCATCATTGCCCCGGCGGACGGGTTCGACGTCATCACCTGTGGGGCGGTCACCCGTTCGGGCGGCATCGTCTCTTTCAGTTCCGACGGCCCGACGGCTGACGGGCGGGTCAAGCCCGAGGTGCTTGCCCTGGGCTCAGGCACTGACACCGTGGACCCCTTCTCGAGCACCGGGTACACCACTGCCAGCGGCACCTCACTCTCGACGCCGCTGGTGGCTTCCGCGGTGGCCTGCCTTATCCAGGCCAGACCCTACTGGACCGTCGATCGAATGCGCCGGCACCTCTTCGAGACGGCTGACTACTACGTCGCCAACGAAACTTATGACCCGCTGTATGTTCTGGGATACGGCATCATCGACGCCTATTCCGCCTACGACATCTGCTCCGATGCCGGGGTGGTCACGCTTGATCGCGCCAAGTATGCCTGCCAAAGCACCGCCACCATCATGGTGAACGACTGCGGCTTGAACACCAACGATGCCGTCATCGAAACCGTAAGCGTCACCATCGAGTCCGATTCGGAATCGGGTGGGGAAAGCGTCTTGCTGACCGAGATGGCACCGGACGCCGCCGAGTTCGCAGGCTCCATCACGCTCAGCGAGACCGACGCCCCCGAGGTGCTGCTGATCGGCGAGGGCGACACGATTACAGCCATCTACATCGACGCCGACGATGGGGAGGGAGGCATCAACGTCACGGTCACGGACACATCCGTGGTCGATTGCTCCGCCCCGGTCATCTCGAATGTGGGTTTGGCTGACCTTCTGCCGCGCAGTGCGGTGGTCACCTTCGATACCGACGAACCAACCACCGCCACCGTGCATTACGGCCAAACCTGCGACGGGCTTACCGAGACGGCTTGGGGAAGTAGCTACGCCACCTCGCCCACGGTTGCCCTCACCGGGCTTATCGACAACACCACGTACTTCTACACCGTCGAGGCAGAGGATGAAGCCGGCAACCTGACCGCCGATGACAACGGCGGGCTTTGCCACACCTTCACCACTCCGGACGTCCCGGATTATTTCACCGAGCTGTCCGGAGCCGGCAATGACCTCGACGGCTTCTCGCTCAGGTTTGCGCCTGATGGGTCGGCGGATTTCTATTCCGGATGCGTCGAGCCGATAGACAGCCTCCCCACCGATCCGAGCGGGGGAACCCAACTGTCTCTCGGCGACGACGATTACGAGATGGTCGCGCTTGGCGATGGAGCGTTGGCCTCTCTTTATGGCACCAGCTACAGCACCTTTTATCCTGCCAGCAATGGGTATGTCACCTTCACCGCCGGGGACACCGCCTATACCGAAAGCTTGGGCGATCACTTTGATCTGCCGCGGATATCGGCATTGTTCGACGATCTGAACCCCAACTCGGGCGGCAGCGTTAGTTGGAAGCAGCTTGACAATCGGGCGGTGGTGACATGGGAGAACATCCCGGAGTACTCCGCGACAGGATCGAACACCTTCCAGATCGAGATGTTCTTCAATGGCGACATCGCCATCAGTTATCTGAGCATCTCGGCGGGTGACGGGCTGGTGGGCTTGTCTGCCGGAGGCGGCACACCCGCCGGCTTCTACGAGTCCGATCTGTCGGGCTTGGGTGATTGCGGCCCAAAGCCGCCGGTGGCTTATAACGTCGCTGAATCCACCGGGGTGAATGCCCCGATCATTATTACGCTGCAAGCTACCGACGACAGCCTGCCCGACCCGCCTGCGGGGCTGGAGTATATCATTACCGAGCTACCGGCACACGGGGTGTTGACCGACCCGCAAGCCGCCACCATCACCACTGTGCCCCATGCGTTGGTTGGCGGGGGGAACCAGGTCGGGTATGCCCCTCACCCCTGCCACAGGACTGAAGACGGCTTCATGTTCAAAGCCAATGACGGGGGTGTTGAGCCTGAGGGTGGTGATTCCAATAATGCCACGGTTTCGATCAGCATAATCGTGGAAGCGAGCTCACCCCGGATGCTGCTCAGTTTCCCGTTGGACAATGACCCTGGCTGGACGACACAGAGCCTGTGGGCGTTTGGCGCGCCGACAGGAGAGGGTTCTCACGACGGCGATCCGGACTGCGGCTATACTGGGCCTAATGTCTACGGCTACAACCTCTCCGGCGACTATGAGGACAACCTGCCGGTCGCGCACCTGACCACCACGGCGTTGGACTGTTCGCATCAGTTTGATACGGAGCTTCGGTTCCGTCGTTGGCTGGCTATTGAGCGTTATGACCGGGCCAGTGTGGAGGTTTCGGCTGACGGGGTCGGTTGGATTCCGGTGTGGGGAAATCCCACGGGGAGCAACATAAGCGAGTCTTCCTGGTCCTTGCAGCAGTTTGAGATCGCTTCGGTGGCAGACGGGGAGGATACGGTGTACATCCGTTGGGGGATGGGTCCGACGGACGCTCTGGTCCACTATCCCGGGTGGAATATCGACGACATCGAGATTTGGGGCGTATCGGTGCCGGTTGGGGACTTCAACGGTGACAGCGTGTTGGGCCTGGAGGACTACGCTATTTTCCAGGCGTGTTTGGCAGGCCCGGGCCTTGAGGCGCCGAGCGGCTACGATTGTGCCGACCTTGACCATGACGGCGACGTTGATCTGGCTGACTTTGCCATTTTCCAGCAGCAGTGAAACGGCCTGCTTTGGCGGGTGGCATGGTCAAGGGC
>JAGLWJ010000277.1 GCA_023133475.1 Phycisphaerae bacterium
CCTCGCGGAGCGAGGTGGAACCCGCCCTACAGGAGGGGGCCAACCTATCGTGCGAGGCCCGGGTCGGCCTCCGTCTCCGGGGCGAGCATCGTCTCAAGCTCCGGCAATGATGCCTCCAACTCGGTTAGCCTGGCCTCGAACTCGGGCGACAACGGCAGATCGTGCCGCTCGGCAAAGGCTCGGATGTCCCGCACGTCAACAACCCCGTTGCCGTCGAGGTCCGCACGCTCGGCATAGGCCACCGTCAGCCTTAGTTCCGAGAGCTCGATGCTGGCCCGCGGGGTTCGGGATACAATATCCGCCACCGGCGGGGACGCTGGTGCCACTGTGGCGGGTGGAACCCGCCCTACGCGGCTGCAACCGTCAATCCCCTCGCCGGTTTGGAAGAAGTTCGGCTGGATCAGGGCGAAGTCGTCGGCGTCATGATACCCGTCGCCGGTGGCATCACCGCCGACACTCTCGTCGGCATCGATGATGGTCTCCCAAGACGAAGCCAGAATCGAGAAGTCGGTGATGTCCACCAGGTTGTCCTGGCCCACGATCGCAGTGTGGAAATCGCCGGACGACAGGAAGACCGTGACGCTGTCAGCCAACGTCGTCACAAAGTCCACCTCAACCAACTTGCGCAGCGTGTGGCCTTCCTGAACGCTGAGCCAATCCAAACCGGCGTCAAGGCCGGTAAACGTCACGCTTCCGACACCCTTGTTATTGTCGGTGTCGGCGGTGAAAGTCACCGGGATCACCTGCGTGTCGGCAGCATCGTCGCAATCGGTGAGCACGAAGGTGACGTCTCGAACAAGCTCAGCCCCGGCCGACGGAGGCCCATACACGCCGCCGTTGCCAATGAGGCCTTCGACTTCGACGTTCACCGTCAGGCACAGTTGCACTTCAACATCAGTTTGAGCGGTGAACTGACACCCGCTGGCATTGCTCACCGTCAGCGTATAGGTGCCGTCCATATCCAGTGTGGCATCGCTGATGGTCGGGTTCTGATCGCTGGAGGCAAAGTCGTCCGGGCCGATCCAGGAGTAGGTGTAAGGCTCATCAGGCCCATCGCTCGGGCCGCCGTGCAGCTCGATAGTCCCGCCCTCGCAGACCGGGCTATTGCTGTCGGCGACGGCGACGGTGTTGTCGATGCTGATCGTGCCCGACTCCTGCTTGTCCGGGAGAATCGTGGAACTGTCGGCGGCGACGGTCAGCTTGGTGAAGAACGGATCGTTGTCAGCCTGGAAGGTCACGTTGGTGGTCCCCTCAGCCGCAGGCTCAAACACGAGAGTGGCCACCGTCCCATTGGTGGAGACCGATCCACCGGGCACATACAAGGCACAGGTGACATCGCCGTCGCCGTCGGGATCGGGGTCATTGGGGTTGGGAGGGCTGATCAACGACCATCCCGTGGCTGGTGTGATGCCGGTCAACGCAAGGTGCGTAGTATCGTAATGAATCAGCGCCTGCACGCCGTTGATGGCTACCGGCAGATTGGCAACGTCCAACGTCACGGTGACCAGCCCGGTGGTGGTGACGCACTCCGACCCGGCGGCTACGTTCAACGACAGTTCGGCGTTGGTCACAGTCTCACATTCGTCCGGCACGGCGTTGCTGTTGCAGTCTGGAGAGGTTCCGGCGGCGATGTCGCAGACGTCCGCGATTCCGTTGCTGTTGCAGTCCGGCTTGCCCGGGCCCGGCTCGCATTCCCCATCGCGAGATGCGAAGAAGAGGGTGTACCCTCCGCGGCTGCCGCCACGATCAAAGAGGTGCACCCGATACTGGCGGAGGGGTTGCTCGTCGCCTTCGCGGAACGTGCGATCGGTCTGCCACGTATTGTACTCCAGGACCAGTTCCGACCCGTCCGAACGCTCGACCCTGCTCAGGCGGTATTCACCCTGCGAGGGGTCGGGCATCTTGAGGTAGACCCATCCGTCCGGTGTGATAACGTTCACATGAGCCTGATAGACGCCCTGTTGGCCTGAAGAGGTCAAAGGTGTCACATCGGCGTCCAGAACCGGCGTGACGGTCTCGGTCTGCCCGTTGCTCAGGTGCACCGTGTCGGGCAGGTCTTTGCGGTTCCAGTCGTTCGGAGCCTCGTACGGATCGTCCGGATACGCGATCTCGTTGGTCATGAAGTCCATGAGCAGGTCGTCGGTGGGATGCTCGCCCCGCACCACGTGGATCAACTCGAAGATGTCCACGCTGTCGATCACCGACAGTGTCGGGTCGCCGAGAGGATTGACGTGCTCGTACTCGGCTGAGTATTCGGTGAACTGCCCCTGCAACGACGAGGTCATCAACCAGCGGGCCACCGCCGTCTGCGACGGCGCGATGTCACCAAGATTGACGTTCAGCGACGGGGTGAACTCCTCGGTGCCCACCTGTGTGCCGATCAGCTCGAAGGCGATCAGCAGACCTCGTTCGTTCTCGATGATCTGCGGCTGACCCGAGGCCACACGGACGTTGCGGGCATAACCGTAGCCCTGGTTGGTCATCGACATGCCCAGCGAGAACGGTTCAGCCGGTTCGATCTCCGCAGTGAACGGGTCATCGCTGAAGACGTCGCGCTGCCAGAAGTATTTGACGATCAAACTGGCGTCAGGTTTCACCACGATGGGGACCGGTTCGAGCGGGATAGTGGCTCCGTGGGGGCCACGGGTGTAGGAGAACACCCCGCTGACATGGTAAGTCGTGTCTTCTGTCGGAGCGGCTTCAGAACGGGCCACGATAAGCCAGCTCACCTCGCCGACACTGTTGATCCCCACCACACCCGTGCCGTCGACGCCGGTCAGCCCAACCAGCGTAGGCAGTGAGACGGCAAATAAATCGTTGGCCAACTCGCCGTCGGCATCATAGATGCTAAAGGACACGAACAGGTCCTCGACCTCCAGATAATCATCGGGGTTCTCGATCTGAAAGCGGGCGGTGAAACCGGTGCGGGTAATCATGGCTTCCTGCTCGAGCTGGATGCGGACCTTGGCGCAGATGCCTTCGTCGTCGCCTCCGCGGCCGCCGTAACCAGCTTCCCGCATGTGGTAGCGGTGCACCCGTTTGGGCACCTGTCTGAAAATCTCAGCCCGCACAGCCTCACGACTTAAGAACCTTTCCAGATCAAGGTCCAGCTCAACCGAAGGCAGGGTCTCCCCACGGTCACCGTCGCACTCGGACAACGGTGGGCAATCGCCGACCCCGGAGATCAGGAACTTGCGGTAGCAGGGAACCACCGTGAGAGTATTCTCCACGGATGTGCCGGGGAACAAGGTGGCACCCAACTCGACCTCGGCGTAGACGCCCTGGAAGCAATTGGTCATCGAGAAACCGTCCCCGCAGGAATCGTATGAATAGGTGGCGTCCGCATAGGCTTTTAGCAGGGCCACGCCGCGAACGGATGCGACACCGACTGATTGACCCATATACTTGACCTGAGCCTCAGCCGTCGCCGAGACCCCCACCGAGGCATCAGCGGCAGCCGAGGCTGAAGCTTTCACGCAGATATCGCCATCGCACGGCTTGGTTACCGAGGCACTGATGCTGGGCGTCAGGCTGACGTCCAGACCAGCCATAAAGTCAAGCGACGCACTGACGGTGACATCCCCTTGGCCGTTGCTGGTGATACCCTCCGGCAAGTCGACATCAAGCAGGGTGAAATCTTTTTCATAGTTGAAAGAGAAGTTGGTCTTGGTGGGGCTCAATGCCAGGGAGGCATTGACCTCCGCCCCTAGTTCCATGCCATTGGGGAACGGAATCGTGCAGCACGAATCCCCCTCCGGGCAACAGAGCTTGAGGTGTCCCTTCGCCGTGATGCTGGCATCCGCCGAAAGCCAACCGCTGGTCTGAGCGAGGATGTAGCCTTCGATGGCCATCTCGGCCGGCTTGAGTAGCCCGGAAAGATCAATCTCGATGGTGAAGGGGTCGCATTCACAGTTCTCCGACGGCGACATGGATGGCGAACTGACAAAGGGCCCGCCGGGACCACCACCACTACCACCACCACCGCCAGTGTAGGAGTTACCGCCACCACCACCGCCGCAGTCATAACTGGCGTTGACAATCACAATCGGTGTGGCGTAATAGTTCGTACCCTCGCATTCCAGGGCCCATCCCACATGCCCGCCCACATTGCAGATGGCTGACCGCTTCCCGAGCCGTTCGACCATCACCGGGACCACCCGCTCACCCATCGCCTCCAGGTCGCCAACCTCGTCCACCAACGGAGTGAACGACCAGTTCGGGTGGCTGTCGAAGCTGAAATTCACGTTGTCCGCAGTGATCAACCCGTGGTTCTTGATCGTAAAGTCGATCTGGGTGACATCCTCGGTGAGCAGGCCCAGGTCCACCACCGGAGGCTCCACCGTAATCACCGGGATCGGGACGTTGGTCTCGAAGAGCGCTTCGAGCGTCATGATGGTGATGTCTTCAAACTCGGTTTCTTCCACGGTCCAGGTGTAGCGGACCGGCTCGCGGGGGATAAACGCGGAGAACTCGTTCTCCCCGTCAGCCTCGACCGAGACCAGTTTCTGGAGCGGGCCATGATTGGGAGCCACCACCCGCAGGTCGTAGAACCCCTCCTGAACACTATGGAACTCGATCGCCTCGGCTCGGGTGGCAGTGCCCTCAGCCACAACCTCTTTGGTCTCAGCGTCGAGCAGTTGCACCACCGCACCGGCGACCAGTGGGCCGTCAGGCGAATACGCTCCGGTGGACCAGTACGTGTATTCGTTCTCGACCCGCACCAGGATGTCCGTCCGCCGATCCGACTCGAGGTTGAACGTAAACGGCACCGACACCCCGTAAGTCAGCCCCTCGTCACCGACCACCACCGATCCGCTATAAGGCCCCAGAGCCATCTCCTCATCGGGAAGCAGATTGAACAGGACGGTGGCTGACTCGCCCGCCCCCAGATCGGGCAAGTTGGGCGACCCGAGGTTAAGCCAGGTCGTTTCCGGCATGTGCACGCGAAGGCCCGTAGCCGTCGTGGCGCCGATGTTGGTCACCTCCAACTCGACCAGCGTCTGCCCGCCACGCACCATCGTAGCCGCCAGCGAGCCGGGGCTGACCGACAACACGATTTCCGGCGACCGGACGATCACATGCAGATTCCCGTCGGCTGTCGCACCCTCGGCACTGGTGAGGTTCAACGTAATCGGCGTATAGCCGAATTGGTCGCCAGAGGCTGACAGCGTGTAGTACACCACCACCGAGTTCAGCGGCAGCAGCGTGGTGCCGCCAAGGGCGGTCTGCACGTTCAGCCACGCCGGTGTGCCGTCGGCGACCACTTCCAGACCCGTCAACGTCACATCGCCCAGGTTGACCAGCGAAATCTGCCCGCTCACCGGCGTGCCCGGGTAGACCTCCACCTGCTTGTCTTGCGGCTGAGCCTTCATGCCCCAGAGCACGAACACGTCCTGCTGGGCGTCGTCCAGATCACCCGGCGCACCGGCCATCAAGCGATACCTCCCCGCCTCGGTCGGAAGCGGATTGAAGACCGCGTCGTAGTCACCGTTGGCATCGGTGGTGGCTGACACCGTTCGCAAGCTGCCGCGCACATTCACGCCCACCGATACCGGCGCATATGGCGCGGGAGACCCGTTGCCCGACAGGTTGGCTTGCCCGTGCAGCGGAACCGCCGTGCCCGCAACCGCCCCGCCAAGGTCCGTCTTCACCGTGACCCCGTAAGTGCTGGTGGTGAACGTGGTGTCATCGGTCACCGCGTTGTCGTCCTCACCGCCGGACACACCCTCGTTGACCGTGTCCGTGTAATCCGTGACCACCTTGAGCCGATACTCGCCTTCTTGCGATGGGTAAGCCACCTCTTCGGTCTGAACATACGATCCGCCCGCCGCCACCGGGGTGGACCAGAAGAACTGCCCAAGTGCCACTTCGCTGCCGTCATCCTCGGAAACCGCGATGATTCGATCACTCCAGAATCCCTCAGCCGAAGCACCGCCGACATTCCTCACCGTCCAACTTATCTCCTGTAATTGGCTGATCAGACCGTCCGGAGGATCGACGATGTTCGTCACCACCAGGTTCGGGCGGTCCGGTTGGATGATCGTCGTCGGCGTGTCGGCGTAGGCGATGTTGTTGGTCTCTTCGTCGCTCTCGTACACCGCACCCGACGCATCCGCCACCACGAAGAAGGTGTAATCGCCGGTCAAACGCCCTGGAATCGTGACGTTCGCCGAAGCAGTGTACTGCCCTAACGGTGACAGCGTGGTCACACGAGTGGCAGTGCCCAGCAGCACGTCTTCATCGCCCACCGAGAGATACACCGCGTCAACCCAGGGCGGCCTGGCGGCGGCACCACCGATGTTCGTAACCGTCCAGCCGACCTCTGCCACCGAGTCCGCCTCCGCCGTCGGTGGAACTGTCACGTCCGAGATGGCCAGATCAGCCACAATCACCTGGGCCGCCGTCGGAGTGATCGAACAGTTGTTGCTCTCGTTCGTCTCCGGCACTGCCGAACCGACGTCCACGCATACCACCACGTAGTATCCGCCCGGCATATTGGGGACCCCGATCTCGCGCCGGCGGACGATGCTCTCGCCGGCAGCCAGCGTCTCGCCAACCTGGACGTTGGCCACCAGAGTGTCATTGCCGATCTGCCAGTTCGGCGAAACGAAAATCTGCTCGTGCCACGGGCCCACCGCAGCAGCCTCGGCACTGCTGTTGCTCACCGTCCAGGTGATCTCGATCACCGTGCCGGGAACCTCCGTGCCGGGAACCTCGATGTTGGTCACCTCCAGGTCCGGGCGCGGCGGATAACCAACCGTGATCGGAACGGCTGCCACCAGCAGGTTGTTGCCGTGATCCGCACCTTCCTCCAGATCATGGTCCGCGTTCGCTATCACCACGAACCAGTAGGTCCCCGTCTGAGGCGGCAACCGGAACTCGCCACCGCCGATGTAGCTCGCCCCGACAGCCACCGTCTCCTCAATGTCCACCACGCCCATATGATTGTCACCGACATTCCACACGTCGTCGGTCGAGAGGAACACACGGTCTTTCCACGCGCCATCAGCCGCAAGTTCGCCGTTGTTGATCACTTCCCAGGTAACGTTGACGATCTCGTTGGTGTCCCCTGTGGCTGGTGCATCGATGCTCAGCGGCACCAGGTCCGGCAGGTCCGGCTGGGCGATGGTGGTGGCGAAGGCGGTTGTGCCGACGTTGCTCTGGGCATCAGCGCCTTCGTCCACGTCGTCATACCAGTCGGTGACCACGATGAAGTAGTAATCGCCTTCCAGCGCGAGCGAAACCGTCACCTCCTCCTGCCGCGAGTAGTGCCCGGCTGGTGACACCGGGCCGCTCTGCTGGAAATCACCGAGGAAGATGTCGTCACCCAGTTCGCCATCAGTCGACAGATACACTCGATCCGTCCACGTCCCGAACGCCGTGGCATCGCCGTCATTGTGCACCATCCAGTTCAGCATAATCGGCTCGCCGGCCACACCCGTCCCCGACGCCGTCACCGAAAACACCCGCAGGTCCGGGCGCGGCGGAAGCACAACGTTGATGGGAGTTGAGGATACCACGACGTTGTTGGCTTCGTCCGTCCCTTCCTCGACGTTGTCGTTCGCGTCTGTCCAAACGATGACCCAGTAAGACCCGGGCTCGCCCGGCAGGGCAAAGTCAGCCGACCCAGCATACGTGCCCCCGGCTGGAACCGGGCTGATCGGGGCGAACGGTGTCATAGCGATGTCATCCGGGCTGAACGCATCGTCCTGGGAGAGATAGACCCGGTCAACCCACACGCCCTCTGCCGACAACTCGCCGGCATTGAGCACCGTCCAACTCACCGTGACGGTGTCCTCCAACACCCCGCCGGCCGGCACATTGATCTGCGTCACCGTCAGGTCCGGCAAATCCGGTTGAGTGACGGTCATCTCGGTGGTATCGATCAACGTGTTGTTGGTCTCGCCGCCGGGCTCGGAGATGGCATTGGTCGCGTCGGTCACCACAACGAAGTAGTAAGGACCCTCCAGGTCGAACGGCAGAGTCACCGACCCACTGCCCGTATAGGAGGCCCCAGCCGCCACCGGGCCCATCTGCTCGAATTCGCCGAGGAAGAGGTCGTCACCAACGGCGGCGTCGGACGACAGGTAAACCCGGTCTTTCCAAATGCCGTTGGCCGCCCCGTTGCCGTTATTGAGCACCGCCCACTCCACGCCGACAGATGCGCCCGCCTCCGCGGTTGGAGGCCCGACGATGTCCGTGATCAGCAGGTCCGGTTCGAGACAGCCGACGCACACGTCCTCGATTGCGCAGTTGTTGCCCTCCTCCAACTCCACGATCTCGTCGGCACTATCGACGCACACCACCACCCAGTAGCCACCCGGTGCCATATTCGGAACCTGATAGGTCTCGATGCGCACCACGCTCTCGCCGGGGTTCAGCACGCCTCCGTAACGGTACACCGAACCAAGCTCATCGCCGCCGATAGTGTCGTCGCTGGATCCGAACAGGGCTTCGTTCCACGGGCCCACCGCCGGGGCGGTGCCCAGGTTGGTCACCGTCCAGGCCACCTCGACCAGCGAACCCGTCGGGGCATTGGGAGGAGGAGTGAACGACGTCACCTGCAAATCGGGATGCGGCGCCGGCGTAATCGCTATAGGCTCATCGCTGACCAGGCTGTTCTGCACCAGGCCCTCAACCGACTCGGTCAGTTCCCCGGCGGTGTCAGCCACCACGATGATCCAGTAGTCGCCTTCAGCCACCCGCGGGATCATCACCATCGCCGTCCGCTGGTACGACCCGCCCGCCGCCAGGTCCACCGGATGCTCCAGGCACTCCAGCAGCATGTCCCCGCCGATCTGATCGTCGTCGGACAGGTAGATGCAATCCTGCCAGTTCCCGGCTGCTGTCCCCGAACCGGCATTAGTCACCGTCCAGGCAATTTCGATTTCCACCTCGGTCAGGGTTGCATCCGGAACGCCTATGGTGCTGACCATCAAGTCCGGCAGCATAATGGTGAACCCACCGCTGTAGGGCTCCGCCATTGGGTTCCCGCCCGCATCGGTGATGTTCGGGCCAACCGTGAAGCTGTACTCGCCCTCTTCGAGTAGGCACGGGAACCGGATTTCGTAATCCAGCGGGCCGCCGACACCAGCCACCGCGCTAATCGCAATCGTTCCACTCGGGCCGATCAGGTCCACATCTTCAGGCCCGAAACCGCTGACCCCCTCGCTGAACGACACCTCGATGGCACACACCGAATCGTTCACCACGCCGCTGGGGGTGTGCCCCGTGATCTCCGGGCCGGTCAGGTCCACGGTAAAGGTGCGCACCACGGGCGTCGGGTCCACATTCTCTTCCAGGTCGCGAGCCGCCACCTTGAACGTCACCGCCCCGTCGCTCAGATCGACGAACGTAAAGGACGTGGCATCACTGAAGGGCCCGGCGTCGGGATCGCAAGCCGCCCCCACGCAGTAGGCATAGAGCAACTGTTCGACTGGGGTGGCGTTGTCCGACCCGCTCCACTCGAAGGTCACCTCGGAGGCACTGATGGTGGCCCCATCCGACGGGCCGGCAGTCATGAACGTTTCGGGGGACTCGGTATCCCGGACCGCGATGTACCGGCAGACAGCGGCGTTGTTGCCCTCGCCGCCAGCCGGTTCAACCACGGAGTTATTGGCATCGACCACCACAACGATCCAGTAGTCGCCGGCCAGATGCCCGGGTATCGTCACCGATTCGATCCGGCTGTACGCATCATCAGCCGATAGAGGCCCGGTTTGCGAAAAGCTGCCGAGGTGCAGATCGCCGCCCACTGCGTCGTCATAGGACAGGTAAACCTTGTCCACCCACGAGCCAGATGCCGCCGACGTGCCCGAGTTGGCGACCGTCCAACTCACCTCGATGGCCTCGCCGGCGTCCGCGGAATCGGGGCTGTCACAGACGGTCAGCTCAAGGTCTGCCAGTGCGATGGTGAAACCACCCGTGTAGCTTTCAGCCAACGGGTTGCCGGCCAGATCGGTCATGCTGGTCCCCACGGTGAATTCATACGCCCCAAGTTCCGACTGGCAGGCAAACCGGAACTGGTATGTCTCCGGACTGCCCGTGTTCACCACTTGCGTCACAGTGATGGCACCACTCGGGCCGGTCAGGCTTACGTCACCAGGTCCGAAACCGAGGACCGCTTCGCTGAAAGTCACCGTCACGGCGCACACCGCATTGTTGACCACCCCATCGGGCGAATGGCCCAGGATTGTCAAAGCGGTCAGGTCCACGCTGAAGGTCCGCTGGGCCGGTGTCAAATCGACGTTGCCCTCCTGGTCCCGCGCAGCCACCTTGAACACATACGGGCTGTCCAACTCGGTCAGACCGCTATAGGAGGCTGAAGTCTCCGCACCAAAGGGACCGCCGCTGGGATCACAACCCGTCACCATCGGCGCCAGGCAAGACGCAAAGAGCAAATCCTCCGTGGCTGTCGCGTTATCCTGCCCGGTCCACTCGAAGGTGACGCCCCCGGTGTTAATCGCCGTTCCATTCGTGGGACCGGAGGTAATGGTTGTCTCGGGCCCAAGGCCATCGCCGATGCTGAGCATGTCGCCGACAGCCGAGTTGTTGCCCGGCGTTCCCGTCTCGACCACCGCATCTGCAACGTCGGTGACCACTACAATCCAGTGCTCTCCGAACAGAGCACCGGGGATGGTTACAGACTCGCTCCGTTGGTAGGCCCCCCCCGAAGCCAACGGGCCTGACTGCACGAAACTGCCGATTTCGAGGTCACCGCCGACAACGTCGTCCTCCGAGAGGTAAATCTTGTCCACCCACCAACCCACTGCCTCCGACGTGCCCTGGTTGGTGACCGTCCAAGTGACATCAAGCGACTCCCCAGCCACAAGTTCCAACAGGGCAGGCGCCACCTGCGTAACTGCCAGGTCCGGCAGGGCGATAGTGAAGCCGCCCGTGTAGGCAGCAGCCATCGAGTTGCCGGCCAGGTCGGCGATCCCGGGCCCGACCGTGAAACTGTAGGCGCCGAGCTCGGACTGGCACGCGAAGCGGAACACGAAAACCGCCGGATCGTCCGTCTCCTCCACGCCGGTAATGGTGATAAGCCCACTCGAACCGATCAGTTCGACATCCCCGGTGTCGAAATCGACAACAGTCTCATTGAAGGTTACTTCAACGGCGCACACCATCTCGTTGATCACGCCCTCCGGCGTGTGTCCCGTGACAGACGGGCCGGTAAGGTCCACCGAGAAGGTCCGCTCAGCCGGCGACAGTTCGACATTGCCGGCCAAG
The DNA here is from genome assembly GCA_023133475.1 of Phycisphaerae bacterium. Taxonomy (GTDB): domain Bacteria; phylum Planctomycetota; class Phycisphaerae; order UBA1845; family UBA1845; genus JAAEQG01. Next base: position 11,233 of record JAGLWJ010000277.1, read on the forward strand.
TCGCGGGCAGCCACCTTGAACACATACGGGCTATCCGCCTCGGTCAGATCGTCATACAAAGCCGAAGTCTCCACCCCGAACGGGCCGGAAGTGGGATCGCACCCAATCGCAACCGATGCCAGACAATACGAGAACAACAGTTCTTCCGCCGGCGTGACGTTGTCCTCACCGGACCACTCGAACGTCACCGAGGTGGCGTCGATCGTAGCCCCCTCGGAGGGCCCGGAGGTGATCGTCGTATTCGGTTCCAGCGTATCGGTAATGGTGAGCATCCCGCTCACCGCCGCGTTGTTGGCCGGCGCTGCCGCCTCAGCCACCACATCGCCGGCGTCGGTCACCACCACGATCCAGTAGTTGCCGGATGAGTCGTCGGGGATCACCACGGCTTGCGCCCGTTCGTAGGAATCGCCGGGCGCCAACGGGCCGGACTGCAAGAAACTACCCAACTCAATATCGTCGCCGACCGTGTCATCGTCGGAGAGATATACCCTGTCCACCCATGAGCCGGTCGCATCAGAAGTGCCAAGGTTGGCCACTAACCAGGCAATGTCGATAGACTCCCCGGTCCCAGCTTCCGATGGGCCGGTCACCTGGGTAACCGTCAGGTCCGGAAGCGCGATCGTAAAGCTGCCCGCATAGGCAGCCGCCATCGGATTGCCGGCAAGGTCTTCGAAGCACGGCTCGACGGCCAGATCGTATTGGCCGTTGGTGTTCTGGAGGGCAAAGCTAAGCCGCCAGACGTTGTCGCTCATTTCCACCAGGGCATCTGCGGGTATCTCACCATTCGGGCCTGTAAGCGTGATGTCCCCGTTGGAGCACGCATCCGCCGTCACTTTTTGGCTGAAGGTTATGTCGATGTGATCAACCGGATCATTGACTTCCCCGGACGGAGTTTGGTCGGTGATTTCCGGCGGAGTCATGTCAATGACAAAGCCGGCATCATAAACGTCATCAGGATATTCACTACCTATACCATCGAGGTCCTGATCCATCTCATCGTCCGCGGGCCCCTCGATATGAGGCCCGACATAGACATGATATTCGCCCTCCGCCGTCTGGGCTTCAAAGGTGATACGCCAGACATTGCCACCCAGGTGAACCGGCGACCCCGTGATGGGAACCTGCACATCACCAGGATCAACCAACACGACATCATCAGAAGTGAACGTGCCCTCATCAATCACCACGTTGAACGTCAGGTCCACATGGTCGACCGGTTGGTTCACAACCCCATCGGGGATATGGCTCAAAACCCGCGGCGCATCCACCAGCACGAGATAAATCGTGCCGTCTTCCCCGTACTCGTAGCCGTAACCGCCATCGACATGAATATTCTCCACGGCAAAGCCCGATATGCCCTCGTAATAGATGGCGATTCGCCCACCGCCGCCGCCACCACCCTTGACAGACCCCATGCCTCCATTGGCTGAGATGCCCCCACTGCCGGTCAGCATCCCCGCCGTCAGATAGATGCTCCCACCGGAACCACCACCGCCACCTCCGTGGGGATCGTATGCATTCCCGTTGCTCCCATTTGCCGTCAAAGTCCCGTCCAGCGTCAACGTTCCGCCAACGGTGAGGCGAACGGCACCTCCTCCAGCTCCGCCGTTCCTACCGTAGGCGATGTCCCAGCCACCGCCGCTACCAGGTTCCATCGGTTCCGTGACCGAGCCGTACACGCTGCCGCCACCGGCACCATACCCATTGCCGCCATCACCACCGTAAGCACCACCGCCGCCACCGTAATTGCCCGAACCACCCACACCAGGGCCATTCTGCGACCCGTGGCCTTTGCCGGTCGCGGAGATCAATCCGCCAACGTCAACGCCAAGATCACCCAAAATCGTCAGCTCAAACCCCATTTCGCCGGATAGAGGCCACAACGCCCCACCGGACGCCACCTCCACGTTACCGTCAATCGTTGCAGTCTGCAGATAGAGAACTCCCCCGTTTGCCACTTCCACTTCGCCAACGACTGTCGTTATGCGAAGATAGACGCGGCCGCCATCCGCAACACTCAACTGCGAGATGCTCAACTGAGAATCAGTCACATCCCATTTGCCGTAATGCGTCACCGTTACACTGTCGAACGTGTACACACCGCTTAGGGGTGTTGCCGACCCACTGTTTCCACAGTTGTCGATGAGCAAGTCACCCGAGCTCTGAGCCGACCCCTTGGTATAGATCGTACCTGCTCCACCGGCACAAGACCCGGAGGAACCACCACATGCGGACATCGTTCCCGTGAAGGTATTCGTGTCGTAATAGATGGCGATTCGTCCACCGCCGCCACCACCGCCCCTGACAGACCCCATGCCTCCATTGGCTGAGATGCCCCCACTGCCGGTCAGCATTCCCGCCGTCAGATAGATGCTCCCACCGGAACCCCCACCACCGCCTCCGTGGGGATAGTATACACTCCCGTCGCTCCCATCCGCCGTCAAAGTCCCGTCCAGTGTCAACGTTCCGTCAACGGTGAGGCGAACGGCACCTCCTCCCGCTCCGCCGTCCTTACTGTAGACGTTGTCTCGGCCACCGCCGCTACCAGGTTCCATCGGTTCCGTGACCGAGCCGTACACGCTGCCGCCACCACCACCATACCCATTGCCGCCATCACCACCGTAAGCACCACCGCCGCCACCATGGCCCGAACCACCCGCACCAGGGCCATTCTGTGACCCGTGGCCTTTGCCGGTCGCGGAGATCAATCCGTCAACGTCAACGCCAAGATCCCCCGAAATCGTCAGCTCGAACCCCATTTCGCCGGATAGAGGCCACAACGCACCACCGGACGCCACCTCCACGTTGCCGTCAATCGTTGCAGTCTGCTGCAGGTAGAGAATTCCCCCGTTTGCCACTTCCACTTCGCCAACGATCGTCGTCATGCGAAGATAGATGCGACCACCATCCGCAACACTCAACTGCGAGATGGTCAACTGAGAATCTGTCACATCCCATTTGCCATAGTGCGTCACCGTTACACTGTCGAACGTGTACACACCGCTTAGGGGTGTTACCACCCCACTACTATCTCCGCAGTTGTCGATGAGCAAGTCACCCGAGCTCTGAGCCGACCCCTTGGTATAGATCGTACCTGCTCCACCGGCACAAGACCCAGAGGAGCCACCACATGCGAATATCGTTCCCGTGAAGGTGTTCGTGTCGTAGTGGATGGCGATTCGTCCACCGCCACCACCGCCACCAGTGTTAGGCCCTATGCCTCCATTGGCTGAGATGCCCCCACTGCCGGTCAGCGTTCCCGCTGTCAGATAGATGCTCCCACCGGAACCTCCACCACCGCCTCCGTAGGGATTGTATGCACTCCCGTCGCTCCCATCCGCCGTCAAAGTCCCGTCCAGCGTCAACGTTCCGCCAACGGTGAGGCGAACGGCACCTCCTCCCGCTCCGCCGTCCTTACTGTAGACGTTGTCCCAGCCACCGCCGCTACCAGGTTCCATCGGTTCCGTGACCGAGCCGTACACGCTGCCGCCACCGGTGCCATACCCACTACCACCATCACCGCCGTAAGCACCACCACCACCGCCATGGCCCGAACCACCCACACCAGGGCCATTCTGCGACCCGTGGCCTTTGCCGGCCGCGGAGACCAATCCGCCAACGTCAACGCCAAGATCACCCGAAATCGTCAGTTCAAACCCCATTTCGCCGGATAGAGGCCACAACGCACCACTGGACGCCACCTCCACATTGCCGTCAATCGTTGTAGTCTGCAGGTAGAGAATTCCCCCGTTTGCCACTTCCACTTCGCCAACGATTGTCGTCATGCGAAGATAGACGCGACCACCATCCGCAACACTCAACTGCGGAATGGTCAACTGAGAATCTGTCACATCCCATTTGCTATAGTGCGTCACCGTTACACTGTCGAACGTGTACACACCGCTTAGGGGTGTTGCCGACCCACTGTTTCCACAGTTGTCGATGAGCAAGTCGCCCGAACTCTGAGCCAACCCCTTGGTATAGATCGTACCTGCCCCACCGGCACAAGACCCAGAGGAGCCACCACATGCGGATATCGTTCCCGTAAAGGAATTCGTGTCGTAGTGGATGGCGATTCGTCCACCGCCACCACCGCCACCAGTGTTAGGCCCTATGCCTCCATTGGCTGAGATGCCCCCACTGCCGGTCAGCATTTCCGCCGTCAGATAGATGCTCCCACCGGAACCACCACCACCGCCTCCGTAGGGATTATATGCACTCCCGTCGTTCCCATCCGCCGTCAAAGTCCCGTCCAGCGTCAACGTTCCGCCAACGGTGAGGCGAACGGCACCTCCTCCCGCTCCGCCGTCCTTACTGTAGACGTTGTCTCGGCCACCGCCGCTACCAGGTTCCATCGGTTCCGTGACCGAGCCGTACCCGCCGCCGCCGCTGGTACCCTGCCCACTGCCGCCATCACCGCCGTAAGCACCACCACCACCGCCATGGCCCGAACCACCCGCACCAGGGCCATGCTGCGACCCGTGGCCTTTGCCGGCCACGTTAACCAGGCTCGTCGCGTCAACGAACAGGTCGTGCAGAACAGCCAGGTCCAGCCGGCACTGGGCACAACTCGCCACGGATGAATGGGTCACAACACCGCCGTTAATGACTGTTAAGCTGTTGAATGTATGCACGCAGTCCACCGTCAGCGTGCAGCCATCGACCACGATGTCATCGCCGTCGTAGGCCATGTTCGCACAGCCAATCTGGGTATCGGAGGCAAAGGTCCGGCTGTTGACAACCGCGTCAATCTCGAAGCTCCATTCGTAGATATCGTCCGGGTCCTCGCCGCGCACTCCGTCACCGTCCTGGTCCAGTTCATTCCAGTAGGTGTTGTGGATATGGGGACCGACGTAAACGTAGTACACGCCATTGCTCGACACTGCGGGGAAATTGATCCGCCAGACATTGTCGCCCATATCTTCCGGCTGCTCAACCGCGACCGAACCGCCGCCGGGGACCGTCAAAAGAACGTCCTCCGCCGAGAAGCCGGCCTGGTCGATCGGATTGCTGAAGGTGATGTCAACATACCGCAACGGGTAGCTGAGCACCCCGCCAGGCCAATGCCCCGTAATGGACAGAGGCAACTCGCATTCGTCCGGGATAACGTCGCCGTCGGCGTCGGCGCTGGTCCCGCCGACAACGTCACATTCGTCGGGGACCTCGTTATTATTGCAATCCGGGCTGGTGCCGCCCTCCAGATCGCACGAATCCGGGACCCCGTTGCTGTTGCAATCGTTGCCCTCCAGATCGCACTCGTCCGGATTGTTGTTTCCGTTGCAATCCGGGCTGGTGCCGGCGCTCAGATCGCATGTATCGGGAACCCCGTTGTCGTTACAATCGTTACCCGTCAAATCGAGCTCGTCCGGAACACCGTTGCCGTTGCAGTCCGGACTTGTCCCCCCGGAAATGTCGCACTTGTCCGGGATGCCGTTGCTGTTGCAATCGTTGTCCGCCAGATCGCACTCGTCAGCAATGCCGTTATCGTTGCAATCCGGGCTGGTGCCTTGCGTGATATCGCACTCGTCGAGAATCCCGTTTTCGTTGCAATCCCATTCATCGCCGCCCGGAATCCGAATCCACACCTGATCTGCAAGGATCGTCCCAAAACTCGACCCGCCGGAGTATGGATAGTAGCCGAATTGCATCTCCAGGGCCGTCGCCGTCGCCGTCGACTCCCCACTCAAGATCACACTGCCGCCCCACTTGACGGTCACCACCCCATCCACTCGTTCGATCTCGACGATAGCAATGCCATCGGCGGGCAAAGTATTGCATCCCGAAGCCCAACTGGATTCCCCGATATAGGCGATCTTCTGCCCGTTCGCACTCGCCCATACGTCGTTGTATCCCCCTCGGGCAATCGCCGAGCCGCCTCCGCCAAGCACCGCGACCGACGCATGCTGCATGGCCGACGCCAGTTCCGAAACCCATGAGAAATCGAACCACACATGGAAATCGCCGTCAGCCACAAGTGGTTGTGTCAAAGTCACATACGCCCACGCATCCGTCTGGTTGGGCGAGATGCCCGTGACCGCCAACCACGTCCTGGATTCCGTGGACACCCAGTTGATCGCATTCTCGAAGGCGATGCTCCAGGCTGGATCGAGAACCCCGTCAGCGAAGTGATCGTTGACGGCCAACATTCTCGTCTCGCACTCGTCGGGAATGCCGTTGTCATTGCAGTCCACCCCCGTGCCGCCGGCAATCTCGCAGTCATCAGGAATCGCATTGTTGTTGCAGTCCGGCTCGCAATCGTCAGGCACCCCATTGCCGGTGCAGTCCGGATCGCATTCGTCGGGGATCCCATTCGCATTGCAATCGTTGCCCTCCAGTTCGCACTCGTCCGGTATCCCGTTGGTGTTGCAGTCGGAACTCTGCCCGCAGCCGGGAAGGTCACAGGCACCACCGGGCTCACCGCAGGCGATATCGCATTCATCGGGCAATCCGTTGCTGTTGCAGTCAGCCAACACCGGGTCGGCTGAGCAAAGGTACAGACCCGCCATTACCAATACGAGCATGTCAAATAAAAAGTGCCCTGCGCGGTTCATGGTTTTGTGCTCCTCGGGAAAGCTTCGTTCAGGTCCTATAACGAGACAAATTGAAGAGTCTCACAATGTCAATTGGTGGGGCTGGTTCAGGCCAACACGACGCTGAAATGCTCAAGACGCGAAGGCAACCAGTCGCCCCTCCGGATGCTGTCGATCCCCTCGGCAACGACAGGAGCATGGAATACGCCCCTCCACCGGAGGTTTTTGTGGTGTCGCACCCGTTATTCACCCGTTTCACCAGCCTCCAGAAAGTTCTGCTGTGAGGAACGTGAAGTCGGGATCGGAAAGCACGCCGTCACCGGTGAAATCCACGACACACCAACTGACCACAATCATAAACAATTCGTCCGTGCAACACAAGGTATGGAGAGCATCGCAGAGCACGCATGCGAGCGGTATTCGACAATCCCAAGACGGTCGTGACCAATCGTCGCGGCGGGACCATCGAGTGGAACCCCACGTTCGCCCACGTGCCCGTGGCCTATGGCTTCGGGGTCGAATTGTGTTGGCCGCTCCGCGGTGAAATATCCGGGCTAACCCGCATTTTTCATGAACGCAGAGACGCAGAGAAGAAGGGAGTGCACCCAACGGCAATGTCTCACATCCCCTCATTTTCCATTTTTCATTTTCAATTTTCCATTTCAAGCTGGTGGCTGAGATTTCCGCCAAGTGGCGGCCCTCCGCCGATGTGGTGGGTGCCCGAGGCATGACTTCGCGACCTTGAATTATTGTATATCTCCCTACAAAGCAAGAGATTATCGGATTTTTGGCTTCGGCTCGTCGTCCCTGGCATCAATCTTTCCTATTGGCTTTTATGAGCAGCTTGCGCTGGTCATGGGAGCAGTGCTCGCGATCAGGATCGGGTGGCCGCTCAGGATGGTCCCGAGCGGTGGATTTTGGGGATGTGATGTTTTGAAGAGGAGGATGACGTAATGATTCCAAAACAAATTGCTTTTGTGGCAGTAGTGTTTTCGGCACTGCTGCTGGCTCCAGTCGCACAGGGGGTCACTGTTGACCTAAGCTCGCCACAGGAAGGAACTACGGTTTATCCTGGGGAAACCGTCACGATTAGCATAGAGCTTGTCAACGACACGGAGGAGATGGACATCGTCCGTGTTGATCTCAGCTTGACGGTTGAAATCCCGGAGATGGACCCGATTATCCGCCTGGGCAGCTTCCGGTTGCCGCTGGAGGCCGGCGAGGTCGTGAGCGAGGAGCTGGAATATGAGATTCCGGCGGACCTGCCCCTTCCGAGCTATGTCTCGGCGACGATTGAAGCTGTCGCCGTTGGGCTCGAAAGCGGCACGGAAGATTCCGACACGCTTTCATTGGCGATAGCGCCTCTGCCGGAGGGCAAGGCCCGCGACGGGATCAGTATCGACTTGAGCTCGCCGCAAGAGGGGACCACGGTCTATCCCGGTGACATCATCGAGCTGACCGCCGCGGTGACCAACGATACCGAGGTGGCGGATATGATCGGTGTGGACGTCACCTTGACGGTCGAGGTTCCCGGTCAGGACCCGTTCGTCCATGAAGGCAGCTTCCGCCTGCCGCTGGAAGCGGGCGAAACAGCCAGCGAGACGTTCGCGTTCGAGATTCCGTCCGATCTGCCCATTATGGAGGAGGTTGCCGTCACGATCGACGTGTTCGCGGTAGCCGCCGAAAGTGGGGCAGAGGCTTCCGACACGCTCTCGCTGACGGTAGCGCCGCTGCCGGAGGGCAAAGCCCGCGACGGGATCAGTATCGACCTGAGTTCGCCGCAAGAGGGAACCACGGTCTATCCCGGTGACATCATCGAGCTGACTGCCGCGGTGACCAACGACACCGAGGTGGCGGATATGATCGGTGTGGACGTCACCTTGACGGTCGAGGTTCCCGGTCAGGACCCGTTCGTCCATGAAGGCAGCTTCCGCCTGCCGCTGGAAGCGGGCGAAACAGCCAGTGAGACGTTCGCGTTCGAGATTCCGTCCAATCTGCCCATTATGGAGGAGGTCGCCGTCACGATCGACGTGTTCGCGGTAGCTGCTGAGAGCGGCGCCGAGGCTTCCGACTCGCTTTCTTTGACGGTGGCGCCGCTGCCGGAGAAAAAAGGCAAGGCCCGCGACGGGATCAGCATCGACCTGAGTTCACCGCAAGAGGGGACCACGGTCTACCCCGGTGACACGGTCGAGTTTTCCGCCACGTTGACCAACGACACGGAAATGGCGGAGTTGATCGTTATCGAAGCTACGTTGACGGTGGAAATCCCCGGCGAGGACCCCTTTGTGCGCGCTGGGATGTTGCGAGTGCCGCTGGAGGCGGGCGAAACGGTGAGCGAAGAGCTTGCGTTCGATATCCCCGTCGATCTGCCTGTTCCGGGAGTTACGACCATTACCCTCGAGGTTACCGCTGTTGCTCAAGAGAGTGGAGCCGAGGATTCAGACTCCCTGTTCATGACGATCGCACCACTTGAGCCGTAAAGTCTGGCCCGATCCTGGGGCACGAGTCTCGCCTCGGCCGGCAAAGTTAATTCGAGGCGAGGCTCCCCTGGGTTCGCAATACTAGTGTACCTTATTTATATTTGGAGGAGGAAACATGTCAGCAAAAAGGATCGGGTTTGCAACAGTTTTCTTATCTTTGCTTCCTGCTGCCGCGGCAGTGGGTGAGATTCATGTAAATGATTTTGACGTTGCCCTGTACGGCAGATGGTGGCATGTGGACAGTTTCTTTGTTCAGGACGATCTGCTCAGCGGGGATGACACATTTCTCGAACCGGAGGGATTGGCTTTTGCCGACGGGATTCTGTATGTAAGCGGTGACCGTGGGCACTATCAGACCGACAGCCGCCTGGCACGGTACGATTATTTCGGAGCCGGGGTGCTCACTTTCAACAGTTATCTTCAGATGACGATTGCCTCGGACCCGAACGGTTGGGGGCCTGAGGGCCTGGTTTTCAACAACTCCGGTAGCGGGTACGGCAGCGGTGCGAATCAGCTCGTCTCCGTCGAGAAGGACGGAAGCGGTCGGGCTGCCATCATCGACCTGGTTACCGGTGAAGTCGGCGGCGTAGTGAGCATGACGGCGGCTGAGGATGTGGCCTACCTGGTTTCCCAGACGGGTTTTTCGACGCTGGAGGACGCCGGTGGGCCGGTGACCGTGGCGTTTTATGACGAGACGTTTGTTCCGTTAGGG
>JAGLWJ010000278.1 GCA_023133475.1 Phycisphaerae bacterium
TCACCGAGTCGCCCTCGCAAACGGTTCGGCTGCTGGGTTGCGACGTGATCGTCGGCCCCGTCTGGACCGTGAGGGTGGCAGAGTTGCTGAAGACCTGCCCACAGTCGTTGGAGACAACGACATCGTAGCTGCCTGCGTGGCCTGTGCTCACCGGATTGATGGAATATGAGCTACCCGTAGCCCCGGAGATGTTCGAGCCGTTCCTTCGCCACTGGTAGCTCAACGAGCCACTTCCGCCGATACCCACGCTGAAAGTCACCGAGTTGCCCTCGCAAACGGTCTTGCTGGTCGGGTGCGTTGTAATGGAGGGTGCGGCGCAGAGGTTGATCTTCCCCTCGTAGGGGATGCAGTTATGGGCTGAAGCCACTACGTCGTAATCGTCTGTTTGGGTGAGTTCTATCCCAGAGAAAGTGATCGAACCGCTAGCGTTGGTCAGCCCGCTCCAGTGATCGGCTGCACTCGGGTGAGAAATGGCCACCAGAGCATCTTGAACTGGAGAACCACTCCTGGTCACGGTAACAGTAATGTTCACAGTCTGACCGTGGGGCACCGAGGAAGGGTGACTCACGGAAAGAGTTTGTGGCGTAGCCGTCCGGAGCTTCATTTCCGGATCGCCAAACCAATGGTACATATGGAAATAGGCTGGCGTGGCGCCTTCGGAGCCTGCATAAGTAAATACGTAGTATTTGCCATATGTTAGAGCCTCCGCAGGACACCACGAATACGGGTACTGCGGAATAGTGGTGTGGTCGGGATCGTATTCTGCTGGCCAGAAACAGGTGTAAATCCCATGAGCAAGAAGCTCGTTCAATTTTGTGGGACTGGACTGAGTCGCACCCACGATCCCGACGCACCCACCGGGACTCTTCTTCAAAAAGGCCTCGCAGAAGCAATCACCCCCCTCACGGTGAAAGGACCCCGTATGGCAGTTAATACTAAACACCACCGGAGTTCTGGAACCGTTGTTCAGAGCGCTGATGTCGCCGGTGTCAAAATGAGGGTGACTCCACGCCGTAGGACTCCCGTGATTCCGATGCAAGACATTACCGACTCCCCAATTAACCGCGGAGCTTATATCGGCCGTGGCCTGTGTTTCCGTTGTCCAGAGATTGACGATCCAGTCGGGCACGGGGTTGGGATAAGGGCTCACACCCCATCGAATCTGATTCAGCTCAACCCGATGCTCATTATAGTTATCTTGGCGAAAACGATATGTTTCATGGTGCGGCGGATTCCAGTGCGTGGTGCACAGGGCTGTATGGCCATCCCACCCGAGTTCGCTGACTAAAAAAGCGTAGACAGTCATACACGTCTCCATGTACCACTTGTCCTCTACACCGTTGTCGTCAGAGTCCTGGAAGTAGGCCGCTATTAAGACATCATCGTACCAGTTTCCCATATCCGGAGTACGCTCGTAGGCCAGAATCTTGTTGACCACATTGGTACACTCGGTCTCCGTATGAACCGGTAAACGTCCCAGCATCAAATCTGGAAGATAATCCGGGGCGAACGGCGGATTAGAGTTATCAACACAGGAGAAAGGATGGTCCGTGGTACACGAATACTCCCTGTCACTATAGTAATCCGGTGGTACGTCGCCGCTGTCGCCTACCAACAGGACATAGGAAGGTGCCGGAGTCCACGTATCATAAGCATCCTGGATATAGCTCTTTACATCATCAGCAGTGCTGCCGACTGCCGACATCCGCACCACGCGGGTGATGTACCCTTTCTTGTGCTTCCATTCGGCAAGCGGCAAAACCTCTTCGTAAAGATTATCCTTCACAATGACCAGGTAGTCGGCCGCATCTCCGGTGGAAAGGCGCCGCACAAACCCGCCGGTTGAAGGTATGACCGGTTCGTAATTGAGGATCAATCGTTCCGCCAGTGCCTCCCATTGGAGGGTAGCCAGGCGCTGTTTGCGGGCTTCACCGGCACGATCCGCGTCCCCGCTGAACGCCAGTTTGAAACGTAACGATGCAAAAGCTTGCAATTCCGTAGTGGCAGGGTTGTATCGAAGTGGAAAGACTTGAACGAAGACCACACGGCGCCCTCTTAGGAAACCCGGATCATCAATCACCACTGGGTTGGCAGGAAAGAAGGCGTCTGTCGCGTATGCTTCTTCGTTGATCTGAAAAGCGGGGGGTTCCTTGCTACCGCTTTCGGGCAAAGCAGGTTGGAGGGGGTGAACCTTGAAGCCGGTTCCAAGCCTGACCGTGGTTTGATCGAGAATCTCAATCGACACTTCCACGCCGTATGGGATTTCAAGGAAGAATCCTTTGAACGGCATTTCAGGCAATCCAACCTCGTCGGCAGTAGCTCCACAACCGGGAACACTCAACTGGGCGTATTGGTTTCCGTCGGTAGCGGAAATGGCCGACACGAAAACGCCGGGCAAACTGAGCACAATCTCCTGGCAGACATCAGAGGACCGGACAAGCGATATGCGAGTGGGAGCCCACGGTTCGCTATCCGTGACAGCCAGCCATCGCGGCTTGCCTTCCTGCTCAAACGCCGCACTCACTGCAACCGGCACCAGAAACACAGCGAAAATCACCCTGACAAGTTTCATGACACTACTCCGTGAAACGATGGTATCCCTGAAAACCACTCTTCAATAAGCAATACGTCATCCCAAGGACTTTGCTTACACCCGAATTGCCCGACTTTTCGCACACCTGGACTGCCCCGGCTGGAATGAGACTTCCTCATGGCAACGTCTTTCTCCCAACAGACCAGCTTGGCATCGTCCGCGCAGTTGCACGGTGCAGGCTGAAGCCCTTGGGGTAGGATGGCAAAATCACGGCCAGTGAAACAAGAGGCCGAAGACAGGCTGCCACTTTGCCCCTCTGGTAATAATGCGTGTCCGACAGGTTGCTATCAGCCACAACTACCGCGCACGAAGGGTATCGTCGGCCCCTGAGAGCACCTGGTCGCGCCTAAACCGGGTAACCTCCCAATGCCGCAGTCCTAAGCACATAACCCCTCACCCAGCCGCTCCAAGGAAGCAGCTAATCACCCTTGGAACCCGCTCGTGAGCGAGTATGCTATTACTTTGAATAACTATTATAGGGCTTCAGCTACTCAATGTCAAATAGTTGGACAACACAACGCAATCGGCTGGTAGAGAACTTGGCCCATACAGCTTGATGCTTAGCACGTGGAGTAGGTGCTGTTGCTCTTCGTCTGGCGTGGTCTTGAGAGTGAGTTCAGTTTTGTGCACAACCACCGTCTGCTCTCGGATCGCCGTAATCCGCTGGACAAACAAGTTGCCGTCGCTTTCTTCCCTGTGGCTTTCTTGATCTCGCGTTTTGCCATCGCCCAACCGCTCCTTCTTACTCATTTTCACACGCCGACATGGCTCCCGAACGGGTCGCCACGGCTACCGTCCTGGCGCTGGACATCATGCAGCAGAATCGGCCATTCGGCAAGCGTTGATAGGGGTGAGAAGAACGGGGAGACTTCGAGAGACGACGGCAACGCCCGGATCAGGCGAAATCGGTGTGCGCGCTGCCTGGCAGCCGTGAGGACACGGCAACCGGTGCACCGGCCCGGCGGACCTGGGAAGCCGGTATACGATGGTTGGCGCGCACGGGAGGCGTGCAAGAACGCACCACCTGCTCCCCCCTGGGCCAAACCGGGTCTGGTGCCTTCGGCCAGAACGAGATCGAAAAGAGGCGAGCTTACCGTGACATTTGTGTGATATTCGTGTGATGGTTCAGGCACGGGGCTATCCTCGTCAACATCATGTTCGGTTGGAAGCTCTTCGTACTCCCGGTGTCCGGGATTCATCGTCCACCCGAAGGCGATGTACTGCTTGGCAAGTTGTTTTACCTCTCCACATGCGAAGGCCAACCCGCCACGTGCCAAGTGGCTGCCCACAATGTCTAGCTCGTCCTGGAGGTCCTCCAGTTCCGCCTTGAGACCCTTCTGGTGCGTGCAGGTGGCCGTCATTGTCCTCATCTCTACACCTCCCTCAGATATTTCCATGCTCAAGCTCGTACCAAATGTCTTCTCTAACGTTATCTACTCCGAGAAGGCCAACGGACACGAGCGGTCAGCGACCGAATAGGGCCAGCCAACACCAAGCGGCGACGGCGGCGGGCGGCGTTTGTATCTATTATTATTACACTCCCCCCCTGCGCGAGGGGAGAGACAAAGGAAAGCTACCCCAAAGAGATACGGACTAACTCAGAAAGACCTTCACCGATGCTCTACCCAACACAGGAGAGACCATTCTCGGCATCAACAGAGTATTAGACCTACTGAGTTCCCACCATATAGGTGGCTTTGTTGCTTCAGACTACTCCTTGACAGCATCTACAGAGGTTCGTCGCTATTTCCATTCATTCCAAGGTGCCATGCGTCCTAGGTTCCCCATGTCCACCGGACACTACAGGAACACGGGATGCTTCCCAGGTGTCCGAGGTTCTTCGCGATCCCAGGTCCTCCTTTACCTTCTCAACGGTTTCTGGGTCTACTCCCCACTGGCGACAGAGTTTCCTCTTCTTATCGTACTCCTCCAAGATAACGAAGAAGTCAGGTAGTTTCTCTTGGAACTTGTCCCAGTAGCAGATGTTGGTGACGGGCCTGCCCGCAACGATCTCGTAGAGAGTCTTGACTGCCACACGTCCCTGGTACCGGTATATGGCTTCCACGATGTCCCGTAGTCGGTTTTGGTCTTCCGCATCCAGCCCATAACGGCATCGAACATATCGGGTGAGTTGCTCGGGCTGTACTGGTTTAGCGTGAATTGGGCAAATGCCCTCGTCCGTTAAGCGACAATCCTTCGCCTTCGGCAAGGGGTTTTTTTAGGCATGGGGGGAATGCTCCGAATGGCAAGGAAAGGGTGTGAGGGCGAATCATGAGGTTCGCCCCCATGACCATTCGTCGCACAAGGGTAGCTGCCAAGCAAAAGTGACCAACGGGGCACCCCTTGGCCAAAGGGACACAAGCACCCCCGGTTCGGCCAGTTCAACCAGTACCGCCCGCATGAACTCCGCATGAAGCCATGGAGCCGTTTAGGCCTGACGTGAAGCTGGCTGGTCCCGTTGCTCAGCATGGTGCCATCGGGTTCGGTAGGCAGCCCTGCTCGATGGCGCCCCGGACATCACGAACCTGGACCAGCAGTAGGCTATGTTGGACCAGCATCTGGTTCATCGCGAAGCTCAACAAATCATCGACCGTGAGGCCGTCGTTGATGGCACCCCTGAGGAAGGGCACGTCAAGAGGGCTTGGGCTTGGCTCGGGGGATCGAGGCTTCAGCGATGGCACGGATAGCCTGGTCCCACGTCATACCGCTACCCAACGACCGGAAGAACCCAACGGGATGATCGAGAAGCCCGGTCTCGCTGGCGAACTTCAGGGCTGGTGCGAACGTTGATGTCGGCCACAGAGCCCCACAGGGCCGGGCGCGGATGCCGACGCGGATCGGTTCAACGACATAACGTCTGACGAACCTCGGCACGGACAACTGGAACCGTTCGGTCGATGGGTACCTAATCTCGACATCGTACTTGTGGGGGCGATACCGGAAGTCCACGGCATCCATCAGGGTTTTGAGGGGACAGGCATGGTACACAGCCAAAGCCCGTCGGTCCTCATGGTTCTGCACACCCGACCAATCCTTGCTATGGCTTACATCGACCAACTCGCTAGGATGGTCGGCTTCGAGGCCCGTGAGATCGTAGATACCTTGGGCCCACCTGTGGGAGAGATCGCTAAGCACCGATGCTTCAAGAACGAGAGGAGGTACCTGAAGCAGGGGCTCGTAGAACTTCTTGATAAGATGGTTGGTACAGTGGGATGGACAGAAGCTCTTGGCCAGTGGTTTGTCGGTTACCCGGAAACGGTGGATGGAAACCGCCAGATGGAAATGGATCGGGTAGAACTCATGACTCTTGGATTGATTCTCACCCACAAGCCTGTAGGCGGGAATGAAACCGTCACCAGCAGCCTGTAGGATGAGTGCCTTGGCCATCTTGATAAGTTCTTCGTGATGATGACCTGTGATGATGACACCGGCGCTGATGGCTGGGAGTTTCAGGGTTAGATGCTGGAATTGACCTAGACGTTGGTAGAGCGGAGACACCCTCTTCTGAGGCCACATATCACGTTTCAACCTGGAAAGAACATAACGAACGGCACCCATCTCGCAGGGAGATAGTTTATCGTAGAGAAGTCCAATGTGACGGTCGATGATGTCTCTCAACCTGTTACGTCGAAGGGTGAGGTCGTGTTGTCTCTTGTGGGTGGATGAATCGGAAAGCACTCTATAGCTCAGGATACTGCTCATGTGTATTTTGTTTTCATATATATATGTAGGGTGTTTCGACCAAGGAAAAGCATGGACCAATGCAAGCCTCGCCCTTGAAGACCGGTGGTCTGGTTCCCCCTACAAACTGCGCTCGATCCGCCATCCGGCCACGCATGCCCAGCCGTATTCGCGACCGTGCCCAGAGACGAGACCGCCATCACGTACCTCTCATGATGTTCCACAGGGAGAACCCGCTGTTTGGGTTGTTTCATGCGGCACTGCCCCCAGTGACCCGCATGCGCGAGTATCCGAGCGCGGATGTCTTGCGCGAGGAGATGCAAACCGTTTCGGCCATTGTCGAGCAGATCAACCGCACAGCGAACACACTGAGACAATCCCTCCGGGAACACGAATACTTCCAAGCACGCGGACTCTTGGGTCGGTTGGCTGAAATGCCCATTCAGGTCAATGAAATTGAGCACGTGCGAGAAACCATCAACGCCCGTTGCTCGAAAGCAACAGCGCTGGCAAAGCGGGGGCTGCTGGAATCGAACAACGACCTGCCACTGGCCGAAGCGTTGCTGCGAAGATCACTCCAAGTGTGTGCTGATTACAGCGAAGTTGAGGAAGGACTCAAGAAACTGGAGGAAAGGTGTAAGCGTGTTCCGCGGCTTGAGGAGCAGTTTTTGGACGCCCTCGCGCGGGGCAAAGCAGCGGCGCGCACAACGCTGACCAATTTGCTAAGATCGGTCACACTCTCCTCCGAGGCGCAGGCACGACTCTACGATCAAGTCGCCAGCCTTGAGAAGGCTCGAACCTCGATACGCGGCATCATGGTCGGTGCGGCCATCGCCGTGGTAGTGGTTGTCATCGTTACTGCGGTTCTTATGGGTACAAGAGGACCGTAGGGCATCATCGTCGGCAGCGACTGGGAGGCCCGGCCTTGACACCGCGATGGGGGCGCTGACGCTCATCACGAAAATGCGAAGGGGGGAGAGCCGCGTGTTGCGGCTCTCCCCCGTGGGTGGTCTGAATCGGTATGCCGATACGGCCGGTTGACCGCCGAGTTAAAGAGCGAGATCGCCAGTTTGGATCAGCAGCGAGACGAGATCGTCGAAGCCTTGCTGGCATATGCCAAGCGCGAGGGCGTCACAACTGTCGTCGGCAGCGAGAAGGAGGCACGCATCTCGGAGCGGGTTGATGTGCTCTTGCCCCGCAAGACCGCCGGGCCGGGCGAAGTAAAGGAAAAGGCCGCCCTTCTGGGCGGCCTCGCCTTGTGAAAGATACAGTTAGCTGACTACGGGCCTGATGGACCGGTAAGCCTTCCCTCGAACAGAAGATAATCGTCGAGATCGACGTCACTGTCGTTGTCGATGTCCACGCAGTCGCAGGGATACGCGTACGCGGCATCGAAGCAGATCTGGAAAGCGGCGAAGTCGCCGAGGTCCACGTCGCCGTCCGCGTTCGCGTCGCCCGTCACGCACGCGACGCAAGTGTCGACATCGCAGTGGGTGAACAGGCCCAACCAGTACCCACCCGAGCCGACACAATTCGATTCCGGATTATCGAGACAGACGTCGCCAATGCAGCAGGCCCCGTCCACACAGATGTCTGGGTGGCTGCAATCGCTGCCATAGCCGGCAAACAAGCCGCCCGAACCCACGCAACCGTCTCTCGATTGATCTGCGATGCAAACCTCGTCAAAACAACATGCGCCAAGACACGTAGAGGCACTGCATGATGTTCCCTGGCCAAGCCAAGTCCCGGAACACTCATACTCGGCCGTCTCGTCACACGTCCCATCGGACTGGCAGCAGGCGCCGGGGCATGGATTTGGATCGCACACAGTCCCGTTGCTGTGGAAGTCACCGCCCAGTTCCGGACACTCGACTCTGAAGGATTCCACGCATTCGCCTGGGAGGCAGCAGGCCCCGTAGTCACACGGGGATGTCGGAGGTCCGTCGGTGCAGTTCGTGCCCGGACCGACGAAAAAGCCGTCCACGCTATCGCAGACCGTTTGTGTAACGCCCTCCAGGCAGCCACGACTGGCTAAGCGGCAGCATGCTCCCTCTGGTGGGGGTACGCATCCCACCTCAGGGTCGCATATCGGATAATCTGGGTCCACGCACAGCCCGTTGCTCGCTGTGTGGACGCACTCGTCGAGCACCGGGTCGCAGGTGTCCACGGTGCAATCCACGGTATCAGCACAATCCGGTGCGGTACCCGGCTGACAATCGTTGACCGGATCACACCACTCATCACCGTCGCAGAACAGCCCATTCGAGCATGCACTGTCGTCGGGAGTGTATACGCACGCATTGCTGTTCACGTCGCAGGTGTCAATCGTGCAACTTACACCGTCGTCGCAGTCATCGTCAATCAAACAAACGATGTACGGAAAAGTGGTCAGCACCTGTCCGCCCAGAAAATCATCCTGAGTCATTGTGAGTAGGTTAAGCCCCTCGTTGAGCAAACCAGTTACGTCAACCTCAGCGTGGCCAGTGAACGGCCCCCCCGGAAACGGCACTGAACTCCCGTTTATGTCGAGCGTCAAATTCGCAGGATGCAGATCGTTGTCCCACAGATCGAGGGCGAACAGGTCCATCGCGTTGGTGTTTGCCCCCGCAGGCACATCAAGAGACACGTACTGCGGGTACCAGCGATCGTACAGACGGTAGCCACTCCCGTTCTGCTCTACCGCCGCTGCAATCAAGCCCGCGTGCTGGGTGGGGTAATATGCGGCGGGACTATGCTCATATATCTCAGTGTCGTTCTCGTCAAGTACCAGGAGATCGCCGCCGTTGTGAACCCAGATGGAGCCGTCTCGGTCGCAATACCGGAACTCTCGCTCGGCGGGCGTTAGCGTTGGCGTCTTCCAAATGCCCCCGGCCGAGTTGAGGACAAAGTAACCACACTCTGTGCCCGAATAATAGTGCTCGTAAGACACCCACACCTTACCCGACTGATCCGGCAACGTAGACCCGATGTCATACTCATCGTCTATCTCTACGCTGTCATCCTCAACTGGTGTAAGGACGGTCGTCGCCACGACGAGGTTTCCCGCGCAGTCACGAACCTGGTAAAGTATCTGCTGGCGCTCCCACCCATTGTCCGTTTCCCAATACCGCTCCCAGAGCAGCAACACACCTGCTCCGATTGGGCGCACCTGCAAGCTCGACAGCCCGTGGTAGTTAGGATGTTGAAAATCCTCGAAGAAGGTCTTCGGAACTACTTCTGTTCCGTTGTTATCCAGCGCGAGGAACCACGCCTTGTATCTGTCTGGGCCTCCCGAGTGATACGCTGCTACCCAGAAGAGGTCGCAAATCAGCCAGCGAGGCAGATTGATCGACGCCCGGTCATAGTATGAACTGTCAAACGCGCTCACCACAAATGGTGGGCCGTCGGGGTCGAAGCAGGAGAACCCGAAGCCGTCCTCGTAGAGGTCGGTTGAACCGTCGTAGGTATACTTCTCGCTGTCCCAGAATGAGCATATATGGGACGCCCATTCGAATGTACGGCGGCCCCAGAACTCGGTTGATGTTCCTGTGTCGCCTCCCCAGCACTCTCCTAGGACATAGCGAATAGTGGTCTCAGACATGAGAAAGCCGTCGTCTGTCACGGCATCTTCAAAGACCCACCCATCCTGATCACAGGCGCTTGGACTATGGTAATAGTTCTTGCTCGCATTGCGCCAAACCGTCAGGTTCTCGTCCAAGTAGGCTGAATGGATATAGCCCCCGTTACGCCCGTTGGGGAATCCGTCTGGTAGCGTGACAAACGGCTTCCAGCCGAAGTATGCTACATTGCCCCACACAATGTCGTATTGAACTGTGGCGTCGGCGGAGACCGGGTCGGGCAGCGTGAATACCCAGCCCTGGTCGGCCTCAGAAAGTGACGCGGGCAACAACCCCAGTATGGAAGCAACGATCTCATTAGCGCCCACAAGCCCGGCCTCAGAGTCGTAGATTCTCACCGGTACGAGTTCGTCATTGGCGTCAGGTGCGTGCTCGGGCAATAGGACGACGACGTCCGTCGGATGGCTCGCTGCAGGAGGCATATAGAGTGTAACGCGGGTTGCCCAGACGCTTCTTGAGATGCGCTCGGTATTCGTCACCTGTGGCGCCGCATTCACGACGAAGGCGTATCTCTCCGGCGCGGCGTTTTCGTTGTCGGCTTCGTCTTTCACCGTCACCAGAAAGGTGTAAACACCATTCGGCAAATCGTAGGCTGCCGAGGTCGTGCTACTCCATGACGACCAATCCGCATCGTATCCGTCCAGCATGTATCGATACTGCAGATTGGCTGGATCCGAGACGTCGTCCTGACCGATCCAGGCGAACGACACCACAGACGCAACCGTCACAGACGGGGGCACCGTATCCAGATAAACTGTTGGCACAAGAACATCAGCGGACCGGGCCGTCACTTCTAGCCCTGCCTCATCGGCGCAGTGGTTAGGGAACGTCAGGATTGGGGGGTTGAAAACGTGTCCAGTCGCCGAGAATGCCACGGAGACAGGTACGCCGCCTTGGGCATCGAAGGAGAACGTCCCGTCAGTGCTAACCTGCGTTTGTTCCTCCTGCGAGCTTGTAAGCACAGCCAATACACCTCCGGGCACGGGCGTCCCTCCACTCAGCAGGACGGTGCCTGCAACCTGGTACGTGAGTTCGTGATGATAATCCCAGGACATGTCAATCTCGACATACTCGGCCGAAGGCGACAGCGTTAACGAAAAACTACAATCGGCGCTGCCGATGTGGGAGCCGTTAACGTAGACAGCACTCTCATAGCACTCGTGGGACGGACAACACTCACCACCGTCGATCCATAACTCTGATCCTGCCGGGACCGCAATCTCGATCTGATCGTCATCGATGGGCAGGTCTTCCCAGTAGCCCGAGCCCTCTAATGAGTACTGCAATTCAAGACAGGTCGTACGCGGAGCAGCGTGGATGTTGAACTGGATGGGAACGTCACCCGGTATATATACGCTCGGACCGTCCAGCCATGGCGTCTGGTCGCACTGATAGGCGGTATCACAGAACGTGTAGAAGTAACTGTAGTAGCCACACGGGAGGGTAGTGGCGTAGCGATAGGTTCCATTGGACGCTGATCCGCTCACACGAGTCATTGTCCCACCGTGTCCGCCGGAGATATACACCTTGCGATATGACTCGTGCGGCGGGTCTCCGTCTGCATCATAATAATGCACGAAGAACTCGAAGACGGTCGTGTCCGCCTGGCCGGAGGCTGGCAGGACTTGAGGAAGGGACAGAATAGGCGCGTGGTTGGAGCCGGACGGCTGGTAAACCACATAGCACGCGCCGTAGCCGATAGAGGAGCACCCGTATTCGATACGCATGTAGCCACTTTCACCCCAGCCGGAACCCCACGAATTCCGCACGAGCCAGACACCGTTTGTACCCTGGTTGTCATCCCAGCCTACGATGACGACACCGTGGTTGACGGACCCAGTCGAGCAGCTATTGAACACACCTCCCGTGTAGCCTTGCATCGCGGTATTTGCACGCACAGCCACCGTCACGGGGCCGTAGTCGATTACCGCTTGCTTGATCGCGTTGGTGCTTGGGACACCATAGGGCGATCCGATGTACGCCCAGCTGTCAATCAAGTAGGGATGGCCGTAAGGGCAGCCGCAGGCCCCGTACTGAGCAACGTATGGGTAATCAGCCTCAGTGACAGCACCAAAGCCACCGCATGGGTCGGGCTTCCAGTGATGGTAATCGTGCGCCCACCAACCGCCGCCGCAATCCCATCCATTTGCGTTGCAGTTGACCAGCCATTGCTCGGACAGGTCAACCGTTACTCCATCATGAATCAGAATGTTGCTCTCTAGGGGGGCAACGGTTGCAAAGGCCCAGCAGCTGCCGCAGGAGCCTTGGTTCCTAATTGGCGTGCACTTGCCGGCGGCACACCAGTCAAATGACGCCGGGAGGCTACGACTGGGCGTGCATGGGTCGAACCTAGCGTTGGCTTCCCAGTCCTTCGGCGGCGTGAGGCCGCACAACGCGTTCAACGGTCGTTTGGTTGCAGGGTTCTCGCCGACGGTGAACGTCCATCCCTCTGCTGCGCCCTGTGCTTGCAGAGCGGCGATGTCGTCAGTCGAGAGCCGGCCGAAAGCCAAGGAGGTTTGGAAAGCCAACGCAAAGCTGAGGAGTGGGATGAAGATAAAGAGGCGATACTGGTGGTTCATAACGCGTCTCCTGTTGACTGTGTGCCTTTCGCTCCGGCACGGGCTAGAGTGTGACTAGCGACGGGTAATCGGAATCTGCGATGGGGGTGGTGCCAGGACGGCAGACCAAGGCGCAACACCAACTGTGGCCGCTGCGGATTGGCGGAGGCTGGAAAGAAAGCAAGCCTACCACGCTGCTGTTCGTTCCCCTCGCACGCCATTGCTCATTCGTCCTCCAAGATCGCGCGCTCCCTGGCACATCACCAGCATGGAAGCCCCGGTCGCGGACGCCAGTATTGGGCCTCTCCGAGGGCTCAAAGCCTCGCGGGCCGCCTTCGATACAACATGCGCCAAGGACGACGACGGAGCGCAGAGAATTGCGAAAGTTCTTCTTGTTGGCCGCAATCCCGTTCGGGAGAGGGCGACTCGACGAAGATAATCGCCTTGTCCTGGGTGGCGATCGGAACCTGGATGCAACAGTAACAACGACAGCATCCCCAGTTGCGGAGCGTAACATGGCCCGGATCGCTGAATCCCCGGGGCTATCGCCAGATGGTGAGTAGTCTACGCTCTTAGCTTCCGGGGGTGTTGCCGGTGGCCAAGAAGCGCGTGAATCCGGCGGCGAGATACAGGGCGAACCCGCTGCGGCGACGCCCTCAAGGCCGTTCAGGCCCTCTCAGGTTCCCCAAAGTAACGCCATTTCCCCCTCAGAAGATTCTCAGGGCGAACCATGATGCATTGCGGGGAACCAGATCCACAGGCTGCGGTCGCAGAAGAGAACCAAGAACAGAGGTTGCGCTCTGGGAGAACCAGATCCAACTCCCTTGACCGCCGGCAAGCCGCGGTTTTCAATCGCCGGCAACGGGGGGGGGCACCGAGGACCCACTCTTCCTCACGCCACGAGCAGCCGGGAACGAGCCCCGAGGGATACCACTCGGTGTACTCCTCAGCGACGCCTGTGTCACGGCGCATCGGCTTCGGAGGCGGTCTCGCCGGAGATGAGCGACTCGGCCTCGGTGAGGTACTCGGGATTTCGCTCTTCATCAGGCACGGAGGGACCCTCCATGGCAGTCCTCGCTTCTTCCAGAGCCGCGCGGGCGTCCTCCTCGTGGCCAAGCTTCCATCGAGCCATCGCAACGAAGGCTCGGTCAGAAGGAAAGGCGCGGCCGTTCCGCTCGATGGCGCGCCCGAGCGTCTGCAGGGCTTCAGCGTAGTCGCCGAGGCGGTATTGAAGCATGCCGATCGTCGTGAGAAAGCAGCCGTTCTCCGGGGCCAGGCGAGCGGCCGCCTGCGACCAGTCTAGGCCGCGCTCGTACTCCTCGTCGGTCAGGCCGGGGTTTTCACCGATGATGCGCCCCCGCCAGTCGATCCACCACGCGTGGGGCAGGAGGTGCTCAAAG
>JAGLWJ010000279.1 GCA_023133475.1 Phycisphaerae bacterium
ATGTCGTGAGTTCAAATCTCATCACCCGCTTTGGTTAGGGGGCCGGGCTGTTGTCCCGGCCTTTTGATATTCTGGGCGTTTCAACCACCGCGGGGTATCGGCACGCGAAGCCAGGCGTTGGCTGCGGTGGGGCGAACCTGGTGCTGGTGAACAGGTCAGCCGGGCGATACATGGATGAGCGCCTGGCTTACTTTTTTTGGCAGGGATGCCCGCTCTCGCGGTGCGGCGAGTGGATGGGCACGTTTACAATAGGGAGTGCTCTGATGAGTAAGATTGCTGATCTTCTCGGGAACGAAGCGCAAAATTTGCTGGAATACACCTGTACAGGGTTCGATCGCGACATGCTGCATCTGCCCGGGCCGGACTATGTGGACCGTGTGATGATCGAGATGGATCGGCCGACTCCCGTGCTCAAAAGCATGCAAGCAATCCTGAACCATGGTCGTCTGGCTGGTACTGGGTTCGTGTCCATTCTGCCGGTGGACCAGGGGATCGAGCATTCGGCGGGTGCGTCGTTTGCACCCAACCCGATCTACTTTGACCCGGAGAACATCGTAAAGCTGGCGATCGAGGGCGGTTGCAATGCGGTGGCTTCGACGTTGGGGGTGTTGGGTGCGGTGGCTCGCAAGTATGCCCACAAAATCCCGTTTCTGGTCAAGCTCAACCATAACGAGTTGATGACCTACCCCGCGACGTATGACCAGATCATGTTCGCGGATGTGCGTCAGGCTTTTGACTTGGGTGCGGTGGCGGTTGGGGCGACCATCTACTACGGTTCGGACGAATCGAATCGTCAGATTCAAGAGGTTTCCGAGGCGTTTCACCTGGCTCACGAGTTGGGCATGGTGACGGTGTTGTGGTGCTACCTGCGGAACAGCGCGTTCAAGACGGGCGGCAAGGACTACCACAACGCCGCCGACCTGACCGGTCAGGCCAACCACCTGGGCGTCACCATCGAGGCGGACATCATCAAGCAGAAGCTGCCGACCAACAACGGGGGGTTCAATGCCGTCAAGTTCGGCAAGACCCACGCGGCGGTGTATGAGAAGCTGGCTATCGATCATCCCATCGAGTTGTGCCGTTATCAGGTGGCCTGCAATTACATGGGGCGGATAGGCCTGATCAACTCGGGCGGGGCTTCGGGCGAGAACGATTTTGCCGAGGCGTGTCGCACCGCGGTGATCAACAAGCGTGCGGGTGGTTTGGGTCTGATCTCCGGGCGCAAGGCATTTCAGCGCCCGATGCCCGACGGAATCAAGTTGCTCAATACCATCCAGGACGTTTACCTGGATGAAGGTGTTACGGTGGCGTAGTTGTAGGGCGGGTTCCACCCGCCTTCTTGCCATGGCGCGGCGGGTGGAACCCGCCCTACATGTATAGAATACGTGCCGGTGGGGCGGTTGTGCCGGCACCATACCGACAAATACTTGACAGCGGGAGGCGGATTCATGGCCGACGATGAAAACACCGGCGCGGCAGCCGAAGAGCAGGATGTCGAACAGACGAACGTGGCTGAGGAGGAGGAAACCGAACAGGAGGAGATGTCCAAGGAAGACAAGCTGATGGCCAAGCTGCAAGAGGCGGTCGAGGTTGTGGCCCTCGACGCCGGCCCTTTGCGCAAGAAGCTGGACATCTCGATCCCGCGTGCCGTGATCGACGAGGAGATGGGCGAGCAATTCAGCGAATTGAAGCGTGAGGCTGCTATCCCCGGGTTTCGGCGTGGGCGTGCCCCGTTGCGGCTGGTCGAAAAGCGTTTCGGGCACGAAGTGGGCGACGACATCACCGCACAACTGCTGAGCAGTGGATACCTGGCGGCAATCAAAAAGATGGAGTTCAAGACCCTGGGCGATCCGCTGATCTGGGCCTCCATCCCCGAGCAGATCACCGACGAGTCGGGTATGAACAAGACCGTGACAACCGACAGGCTGGTCAGCGTGGACAAGGCCTTGGATCACCTGCACATGCCCAAGGATGGCGATTTCACCTTTGCCTGCGAGGTGGAATTAAGGCCTGAGTTCGAGCTGCCTTCCCTGAAAGGTATCCCGGTGGTGAAGCCGACAGAGACCATCACCGACGACCACGTCCAGGCGGAGATCAACCGCCTGTTGGCCTTCCGCGGGCGTTATGTGCCGATCGAGGATGCCCCGATTCAGGCGGACGATCTGGTGGTGGGCGAGTTGAAGGTAGTGGTCGACGGCAAGACGGTTAATTTCGAAGCCAACGCGATGCTGGCGGCTCGCGACCAGCGTTATGCAGGTCTGCAACTGACCGGGTGGGGGGATGCCCTGGTCGGCCAAAAGGTTGGGGACACGGTGAAGCTGGAGATTGTTTTCCCGAAGGATCACGATACACCCGATTTGCGCGACAAGCAGGGAACGCTCGAGTTGGCAATCCAGGATATCAAGCGTCTGGAGATTCCGGAGCTGACCGCGGAGATGGTCGGCGAACTGGGCTTCGACGATGAAAGCGACCTGCGCAAGACCATCAAGACAGAACTGGATGGGCGACTGCAGGGGCAGATCAAAGAGGCCATGCGGAACCAGCTCACCGTGTATTTGCGTGACAATGCTGATTTCGAGTTGCCCGAATCGCTCTCTCAGCGGCAGACAGACGTCATTGTGCAGCGGCGTATGGTAGAGATGTATGAAGCCGGCATCCCCGAGGCGGAGGTTGCCAAGCGGGCAGACGAGCTTCGGCTTCGGGCGGCGACAGATGCGGTGGCCGATCTGCGGGCGTTCTTCGTCATGGACAAGATTGCCGAGGAGCTTGACATCAACGTCACCGAGGACGAAATCAACGGCGCCATCAACACCATCGCCGCCATGCAGGGCAAGCGTTTTGATCGTATGCGGGACGAACTGAGTAAAAACAATGGCATGACGGCGTTGTATCTGCGGATTCGGGACGCCAGAATCCTGGACGCGCTGCTGGAATCTGCCGAGATTACCTAGGTAGGGCGGGTTCCACCCGCCTTTCCGGCTACAGAGGTGAGTGGCCCATTGCTTTAGCAGTGGGGGACGCGAATGCTTGATACGGTTCGTGTCCCCAGGGCTAAAGCCCTGGGCCA
>JAGLWJ010000028.1 GCA_023133475.1 Phycisphaerae bacterium
GGCGGGTAGAACCCGCCCGACAACTGTAATTACGCCGTTTTCTCAGTTTTTCACGCTTCGCGCTCCCCGTTGGGGAGCCGCTAAACGCCGCTGACTTGTCGCCGCTAAACGTTGCGGATGGTCGCCGGGGCGAGGACCTGGGCTGTTCGGGCCGGCACGTATATCTGGATGCTCTGCCGACGCTCGTAGCAGGGTTGTTTCTGCATGGGATAGACCTGGCCCTGCGAGATGCGGTTGAACCCCCCGAATTCCTGCCGGTCGGTGTCGAGAACGACCTGGTAGTCGGTGGGGTCCGGCACGCCGAAACGGTAGTCGGTGTACGACTCGTGGGGGTGGAAGTTGAGCACGAAAACGATCGGGCCTCTGCGGCAGATAAATATCTTCTGCTGGTCGTCCATGTGCAAGGCTTCGATGAACGGGTCGGGCAGAATGCGGTATTGCCGGTCCAACCCTTGCATCGCCCGGTCGAAGTTGTTGAGGTAGCGATATCGCAGGGTCGGGTGGTCCACCAGCGACCACTGCCGACGGGCGTACTTGTACGAGAAGTTGTTGCCCTCACGCGGGAAGTCGACCCACTCGGGGTGGCCAAACTCGTTGCCCATGAAGTTGAGATACCCCTCACCGCCCAGAGCAAACGAAATCAACCGGATCATCTTGTGCAGAGCAATGCCGCGATCGATGACCGGATTGCGGCTGGCGTCGTCCATGTGCCAGTACATGTCGGCGTCCATCAGCCAGAACGCAATGGTCTTGTCGCCCACTAGTGCCTGATCGTGGCTTTCGCAGTAGGCGATGTGTTTTTCGCCCTGGCGGCGGTTCAGCAGCATGTGGAACATCTCGCCCATGCTCCAGTCTTCGTCACGCTTCTCACGCAGAACCTTGATCCAGTAGTCGGGAATGCCCATCGCCAGGCGATAGTCGAACCCCAACCCGCCATCATCGACCGGGCGGGCCAAGCCCACCATGCCCGACGCATCCTCGGCGACGGTGATCACGTCAGGCCTGATCTCGTGGGCCAACTGATTGGCCATTTGCAGGTAAGCGATGGCCTGCTCGTCGATGTTGTTGATCAGGTAGTCGTCGTAAGAATGGAACCCGCCGCCCAAACCGCGATGCAGGTACATCATCGCCGTGATCCCGTCGAAACGGAACCCGTCGAAACGGTACTCCTCCAGCCAAAAACGGATGTTGCTCAACAGGAAGCGGAGCACCTCGGTTTTGCCGTAGTCGAAGATGAGGGAGTCCCAGACATCATGTCGGCCTCGGGGGCCGGCGTGGAAGTATTGGAAATCGGTGCCGTCGAGCTGGTTAAGCCCGTCGTGGATGTTCTTGACCGAATGGCTATGGATCAAGTCCAGCAGCACGCGCAGGCCCAGGCTGTGGGCGGTGTCGATCAGGTGTTTCAGGTCCTCGGGGGTGCCGAAGCGGGAGGATGCGGCGTAGAAATTGCTCACGTGGTAGCCGAAGGAGCCGTAGTAAGGGTGCTCCATGATGGCCATGAGCTGGACCGCGTTGTAGCCCAGATCGGCGATCCGCGGCAGGACGTTCTCGGTGAACTCGCGGTAGGTGCCGAGCTTTTCCTCCTCCTGAGCCATGCCGATGTGGGCCTCGTAAACCCGAAGCCCACCCTCGATCGGCGGGACCGGGTTGGCCCAATTGAACGGTTCCGGCGGGCACCAGAACTGCCCCGCGAAAGCCTTGGTCTCTTCGTCCTGCACGACGCGGCGGATGTAGGCTGGTATGCGATCCATGACCCCGTTGGGCGCCACCACGTGGACCTTTACCTCGCTACCGTGGATCAGCCTGGAAGCATAAGGCTCGTCGGGCAAGAAGATGCTCCAGACCCCGAAATCGTCACGCAGCAGGGGGTGGGACCGGCGATCCCAGCCGTTGAACTCGCCGATCAGGTGGAGCGAGTGGGCTCCGGGGGCCCATTCGCGGTACCAGACGCCCGGCTGCCCCTCGTGCTCGCCGCGGTTGAAGCCGAAGTGCTCGTGCCCACGGCTGATCCCCTCAAGCGAGCCGAACTGTTCGCAGATGCGTCGCAAGGTTGCACGGTAGTTGTTGTAGCGATGGCGCAGGGCTGGTGCGTAGGGCTCCAGCCAGGGATCAATCGCAATCAGGCCTGTGCCATCAGGAACGGAAGTGTCCGAAGACATGTTGTCTCCCCTTTACGAAATTAGTTTGCGAGCACCTCGAAGTCGATGCGGAATGCGTCAGGCCCGACATCGTCGATCTCCAGGCGGATGATCAGCAGATTCTCACAGACGAAGTCCACCCCCAGCCGCGCCTCGAATGCTGGGGCTCCGCCTCTGGCAGGTTCCGCCCCTTCCTCGCTGCCGAGTTCGCCGTCGGTGAAATAAACGCCCGGGACGGCTGCCACCGGATCGACCTGATCATCGGCGACGTTGCCCTCGATGACAGCCAGCAACTCCGAGGTCCCGATCGCAAACACTCGGGCACAGTTGAACGTGAAGGTGGGCGTGGTCGAATTGCCCTCGAGCACGCGGCCGTCCGGGTCGTTGCCGAACTGCTCGAACTGCGGCTGAGTGTGTTGGTCCAGATCGTCGTAGGCTCCGATGGTGAACATCGCCCTGTAGGGCGTGTTGTTGATGACCAGATACCGGAATTGCCCGCGTTGCCCGGCGGTGTCCCCGCCGAAGGAGGCCGTCTGATGCAAGAGGTTGTCGATATTGCAAGCCGTCAAGACGCAGAGCATGGCGGCGATGGTGAATATCTTCGCAAATCCGGGGATCATGTTTTTACGTTTATCGATCATCTGTAGTCACCATAGTCATCACACCGCTTCACCGCTACCCATTGTACCAGAAAAGCGAATTCGTCGAGTATCCCACTGAGAATAACAGGCAAGAGGCAAGAGGACGCTGTAGGGCGGGTTTCACCCGCCATGGTGGCACCGGCGTCCCCGCCGGTGACGTAGGTAAGTTCATAGCTACGGGCGTCGGCCCGTGGAACGGTTGGCCCGGCACGAAGCCGCGGAGCGGCGAAGGTTCATAGCCACGGGCGTCAGCCCGTGGAAAGGTTGGCCCGGCACAAAGCCGCGGAGCGGCGAAGGTTCATAGCCACGGGCGTCAGCCCGTGGAAAGATTGAGCCCCGGAGGGGCGGTGGAAACCACGTGATTACCCCCATATATATTTCTCGTCATAGGGCACGCCGTGTCGCTTAAGGAACGAAATGAATTCCTCCTCGAATGATAAATGGGCATGATGCGTCTTCTGGTTTTCAATGTACGCCTGGACCTGGTCCAGGTTGGATCGGCTGACGGTGAACGCACCGTAGCCGGGTTGCCAGGCAAAATGTCTCTTGTCAGGCCGGGTTTCGTGAATCCATTTCGATGAGTTCGTCTTGATCCGGCGCAGCATGTCGGCGACGCATTCGGTCGCGTGGAAGGCGACGAGCAGGTGCACGTGGTCGGGCATACCGCCAGCCGCCAGAAGCGTCCCGTTCTCACCCTTCACAATACCTCCTATGTAGTCGTAAAGGCGTGTATGGAATTCCGAGGTGATCTGCGGTGTACGGTTCTTCGTGCTGAAGACGATGTGGTAATAGAGGGCGGTGTATGAGTGTCCCACGATGCTGCTCCGAACCTCCATCGCCCTTCCAGGGCTCCAGGGCGATACGATCTCTATACCACGGGCTGGCGCCCGTGGCTAGGCACCTGTGCCCCTCCGGGGCGTAATGGGCTGCCCGGCTTCTGAGGTTGACCCCTACGAGTGGGCCGACACAAAGCCGCGGAGCGGCGAGGGTTCATAGCCACGGGCGTCAGCCCGTGGAAAGCTTCCGCCACACCTCGTAAATGCCGGAGTTGCCGACCCTGTGCCAGCCGTCGCTTTGCAAGACCCGCGCACCCTGCGGCCCACGGCCGCTGCCGTAGTCCAGGACGAAATGATCAATAGGGTAAAGGTGCTCTAATCGCTGCAATGCTTGGAGCAAATGGGCGTCGGATGGGGTGCGCCCACGCAATTGATTGGCAGAGGCGTAGAAGGCGCTGCGAGTTCCGAGCACTATCTGCCGGAAATTGTCATCATCAGCCGGCAGCATGATCTTTCGCCGCGAGAGCACCAGCTTGAGGTTCGGCATTAACTGAGGAAGCTCGCGGGTGACGACACGAGGCCCCCACACAAAGGGGGCTTCATCCACTCCACCCAACAGATCGACCAGCCCATGGATGTCCCCGGAGAACTTGGAAAGCTGCTTGGGCAGAGGCCCGACACGCAAGGCATAAGCACTGGTGTTGGCCAACAACACCGCGAACATCCCCCCAGCCGCAAGGCACGCCACAAACGATCGGCCAACCGTCGCACTACCGTCACCACGACGCAGAAGGGCCAACAACGCCCAGTAAAGCACGAACGACACTACGGCAATGCAAATCAGGGCAGGCAACATCCACCGCGCACGCCAGAGGATCGAAGTGGGCAAGGCGATATTCACCAACTTCCCAAAAACCGCTATGTTGCACACCGCCACACCAACAACGCCAAGCAGCCCAACCAACAAAAACTCGCGATTCCGCCGCCCTAACGCCAACACCACCGGCGTAGCCAAAGCCCCAAAACAAAACAGCACATTCCAGCCGAACAGAATCCGAGGCTCCTGCCGGGGGATCGGTTTGCCGTCGAATCGGACCAGGTCCCGCGACTGCTCCGATTCGCCCGTGACCCGCCCGCTCGAAAGACGCTGTTGCGCTTTGCCGGCATTCGAGAGCTTGTAAAACGCCCCACCCAGCAGCCCATAACAGGCCAACAACACCACCAGTTTCGGCAAGGCCTTCCGCTGCCACACAACCGCCGCGCCACAGATCGTGGCAGACCACACGGCTCCGAGAATCGTCGCAAACGGATGGGCCAGATGCCCGACGACCGCAACCGCAACCCCACCAAACAGATGCCGCTTGGTCGGGCGCAAGGCGATCAGCACCAACGTAGCCAACTGCAACGGATGAACCAGCCATAGATGGGCCGACTTGGTTTGCAAGGCTCGCCAGACGGTGAACTCGACCATGCTGCGCTCGTATTCCCACGATTTGCAGATGAGCATAGCCGCCACCAACATGCCCAACGGAACAGCCCACCGGTGCCCGCGGAACACCACCATCAACGCCGCTGCCAGAACGCTCATGCCCACCAGTATGATCAGCGGCGGCAGCACGCTATGGTGCAGGGCGGCACATTCCACTCCGGTGACCAGGGAGAAGGTGGCCACCAACGGAGCCACCAGCGGCGAAAGGTCCGCCCGATTCAAGGGGCGGTCGCTGCCCACCGAGGATTCATGCTTGCCCATCGGCAACCCATAGCGATAGTCTACCGCCTGGGCCACGTAGGTGACATCATCGGAATTCCAGGGCGGGCGATGGGCCATGTGCGCAAGCCGATCCTGCGGCTTGGGCGGCATACGATAGCCGGCACTCATCGCGTGCCAGGTCAATACCGCAACCCCCAACCACAACAAAGCCGCCAACCAAGAACTCGGCGAAGTGCGCACCCGGGCGGCTTTTGCACCTCCAGCACCGCCCTTGATCGAACCCTTGCCGGTCGATTTCTTCTGTTCCGTGGGCTTTGCCCGCCGAAGTGCAAACACGATCACCGACGCCACGATCACCGCCGCAACTGCCCCCAGCAAGGTGCCCTGCCACCAATACTCGTGTGCCCCATAGAGCCCGCGGGTCTTGTGCGGCGGCTGAGTTGCCAGCGTTGCCAGCGTTGCCAGCCACACCCCAGCCATCATCACCAGGGTCCCGACAAGGATAATCGCAGCCGCGGGTTTGGTGATGTTCGGCAATAGGCCCGCAACCGCAGGGCGGGCATCTTCCACATCCGTCATAGGCCCCCGACGCACCAGGCGCAGACACAAAACAGCGACACAGGCAGCATACAAAACCGCATACAAGGCCAACGCGCCGGACAACCGCCAGTGCAACAGGCAGGCAAGCCAGGAGACCAGACCAAACAACGTCAGCCCACCGACCGACGCAACCCCGAGCTTGCCGAAACCACGCCCGAAAGGATGATCCGCCGAGAAGGACAGGTTCACGGCGAGCAGCCCCGGAAGGATCAGCACACTCCAGCAGGCTGCGGCGGCGAACATCTCCCACCGCGGATCGCAAGTTAAAATAAGAAAAGGCGCCGCCAGCGGCCAGAGCCCACGCCGACCGGCAGCAAACAAGCCAATAGATGTATCTTCATCTGTCAGCCCGGCAATTCTCAGGATTATCTTTCGCACCATGTTCGCATGCCTTCAGTGCCGCCCAATCAGTACCGCGACCGTAAGGGAGCGGCCGTCTGTCCCCCACGTGATCAAAACGCCTTTACCATACGCTCTCAGTCAAACAACACATAGCGATGAAACGGACGGGCAAACCCGGCGAATTCCCGATCCACAACTTCATACCTGCCCAAGTCCCAAGCATCGCTGTAGTGGTACAGAAAGGTCTTTCCGCGAATCTCGGCGGGCAGCGTTCGCAAATCCTTCAACGATGTGTGGACGCTTAAATCCTCATTGCCGAGATGGACCTCGTGAAAACAAAGCCGCGACGCAGTCATCATGCCCCGGTAAGCCTCGAAATCAAACCCCGTGTCGCCGGAAAAGAACACCGACTCCCCCAAAACGCAATCGCGGATCAGCAGCCCCAGCGAAGGCCAATCATACTTCCGCGCAAGACGCACGTGATCGGTCCTGAACGGTTGAAGTTCATAACCACCGGACCATACAAAACGCCCCGGTGCGGTCAAGCCGGCCTCCAGGGGATGGACGACAAAGTAATCCGCCAACTCAGCCTGACGCCCATGCAAAACACCCAGACCGCCCTGGAGAGAGTGCTCCCAGAGATCGGTGAGAATTTCGGAAGAGCTAATCAGCAACGGTCGATGCCCCACCCCTGCCTGAGCATGGATAAACGTGTTCATAAAGGCCAACTCTTCCAGCCCACCGATATGATCGCTGTGCAGATGGGTGACGAATATGTTGCGAATCTTGCGGTAGTCCACAACTCCGCCATGGTCAAGGTACTCGAAGCCGGGCTGATCCTTCAGGCGGTGTAGTGCCTGTGGGCCGGTGGCCCCAAAGTCGATCAACAACGTGTCCTCCGGCTCGCCCTGCTGCCGGGATGAGCCCGACCACGCCTCCAGGAGCACGTTGGATTGGAAATTGCGTTTGGCAAAGGCATTGCCGACGCCCAGAAAAGTCAATGTCAACATGTCCACGGGCTCCTTGGGGCATGTGTCAGGGCAATCGCATCCCGAACCACCGCCTCGTCCACGTCGTCGCGGATTACACTTCGCCCAATACCCGACAGCAACACCCATCGCACACGCGAAGCCGCCACTTTCTTGTCGCCGGCGATGTAGGAGGACAATGTTTCATAAGATGTCATCTCCCCCACAGGCACCGCAAGACCAAAAGACCGGATCAGGGCTTCAACGCGCTCGTGCTGCTCCTCGGACAGCAACCCCAGCACTTGCGAA
This sequence comes from Phycisphaerae bacterium, assembly GCA_023133475.1. Taxonomy (GTDB): domain Bacteria; phylum Planctomycetota; class Phycisphaerae; order UBA1845; family UBA1845; genus JAAEQG01. The sequence continues at coordinate 7,486 of JAGLWJ010000028.1, forward strand.
ATCCGCGATGCCGCAACCATCCCAAAAGCCACACACTCCCCATGGCGAAGGCGGTATCCACAGGAGGCTTCGATGGCATGGCCGATGGTGTGGCCGAAGTTTAGCCGGGCGCGAATTCCGCTCTGCTCGCGGGCATCCTGGGTCACGATCTTCGCCTTGATCGCAACGTTCCTGGCGATCAGCTCACCCATCGTCTGCGGATGACAGCCCAGGATGGGCTCACGCTGAGCCTCATGCCACGACACAAAGCCCTCATCCTCGATCAGGGCGTGCTTGATGGACTCTGCCAGCCCCGCCTGCAAATCCCGCCGCTCCAACGTCCGCAGGCAAGTGGGGTCTATCAGCACCTCCACCGGCTGGTGAAACGCCCCTATCAGGTTCTTGCCCGTGTGGTGGTTTATGCCCGTCTTGCCCCCGATGGACGCATCGACCACCGCCATCACGCTGGTCGGGCAGATGACGAAGTCCACCCCACGAAGCCAGGTCGCGGCGGCAAATCCCGTCAGGTCCCCAACCACTCCACCGCCAACCGCCACCAGGAACCCATCCCGGCCAAGCCGCATGTCAGCCAGCTCGTCATAAAGCTCTGCCAGACGCTCTGAAGACTTACTGTCTTCGCCTGCCGGGACCACGGCGAGCCGACATTCCAACCCCGCCTCACGCAGAGATCGGCACACGGGATCGGCATAGAGGGGGGCCACATTGGAATCACTCACCACCAGCACCTTCCCGCCACGTCGGCAACGAGAGATTGTGCTGCCGGCCATCCGCAAGACCCCATCTCCGATGGTCACCCGGCACGGTCGCCGATCGAAGGTGTAATTAAAGACTTTCACACAATGTCTCCTTAAAGCTATCAGCTATCAGCGATCAGCGATCAGCTCGATTTTCACGTAGAGGCACAGACGGTACAGAGATAGTGGTTATGGCAATTTGAACTCGGAGAATCAAGAAAACGCGGTCTAGTTAGCATTCCCCACTCTCAATTTTTCGCGCTCCCCTACGACACGCTCTTCTACGACATGCTCCCCTTCGGGTCGCCGCT
>JAGLWJ010000280.1 GCA_023133475.1 Phycisphaerae bacterium
CGCGGAGCGAGGTGGAACCCACCCTACATCTGATCGCCTCTTGCCCCGGTTCTCCAACCTTTTTATATGCCCTCTGAGAATTGGGTTAGGGATTCACTCGGCGTTGTGCCGAGACGATTCTTGCAGCACCTTCGCAAATGCTCGTCGCAATTTTCCGAAAGCGCGAGGTGTCTTTGTCTTGGAAGACACCTTGATCAGTTGGCGCCACCCACTCGTCGGTGCTCCGCTGAAAAGGGTATTCTGTATTTTTGGGCGCCAGTTGCCCTGGTGCCGGTCGTCGCGGAGCAAGGGCACATATTGCACGGATTTCCCCCCGATGATGCTCATGCAGCAAACCGAAGATTTCGTTCTGGATTTCTCGATTTTCCTGCTGATGGGGCAAATGGGTAAGCACGGATACCAGATTCTCAACGGGGTGTCGATACCCAGGTGACGTCTCGATAATTCCAGAGAGACGAAGTGCCGCAACCATGGCTTTGATTGCCTTTTCAACGGTTTGCTGGCACTTGGAAATCTGATGGCAGAACGTGGACTGATCATTACGATCGAGTACGCGTTTAGCAGCTTGAAAATCCGACCAAGCCTGTCGCATCCAGAGATCGGCTCCCGGCTCACTCACGGATTTTCTCCAGAAGCTCGTCAAGCAAATCATTGTCGGCTTGTTGATGAAGGATGTCCGCCTGATTCCCGTGAAAAGCCTTTTGAAGCTCGCCAATATGAGCCCAGCCCTCTTGGACCGCAACCCGGAATTCCAGCAGATTGGTCAACACAAGATGGAGGCGCTGGTCGTGTTCAAGAGTGAATGCGCTTACCGAACCATAAGTGACCTCGAACAAATCGTGCTTTACGTCAGTGCCATTTCCGCCAAAGTTTTCAATTACTTCAAACAGAAAAACGTCATTCAGGTCTCGCTCTGGAGCATAATAGACCGCGAGAAGCAAGGGTTCGTCACGCAGTTCAAGATGCTGCTGAACAAGACGCCAAAGCTGGTCTCGATGCTTGGGATACGAACTCCCCGGGCAGTTTGCCATGGCGCAACCCTCCACATGATAATCTTCGCAAGAGTCAACCGAAATTAAATATGATCGCTCACCGGGAGATTGTCAAGCCCAGAAGACTCTCCAGACGTGGCCTGGGTGGCCCACCGCTAAAGCGATGGGCCACCCCTCCGTGACGTTCACTCACCACAATCTTGCCGGCATGGTAACGTTGACAGCCATCCTCCGCCAACGATACTCTCCAGACGTGGTTTGGGTGGCCCATGGCTTTAGCCGTGGGGGACGCGAATCCAAGCGCCCATGTTGCTACGGGGGCTGACGCACTCGGGTGAATCATTCGTGTCCCCCACCGCTAAAGCGATGGGCCACCCACCAATCAGTGCCGCGACTGTAAGGGGGCGGCACTGGTCGGATGGTGAATCGCAACGGCAGTTTGAAACGTAATGCCCTTGGAGTGCAGAGAGGCTTGAACATGCCATCAATTCGCCCCCTTTCGATAATCACGCTGGGCGGTCTCGTTCTGCTCAGCGGATGCAGCCTGACCGGGTCGTGGTCCACCATCGAAGTCAAGCCCGAATATGCTCGCTTTCCCATCGCCTCGGTGACCTTCACCGATGAGGGAACCTATTGTGTCACCCACGGCGAGGGGGTTCGAGCCGACACGAGTTCGGGAACGTATGAGTGGGCCGGCTCACAACTGAGGCTCAAGCCGCAAGGCCAGCCGCCCCAAACCTACTCGGGGACTCTACGGTTGGGCGGGACGCTGGCCCTTACGCTGGAGACGGGCAACGGCGTTATTACCGCCGTCCTGGAAAAGCAAAAAGACAAACAGACCGAGGCACCACAAAAGTAATGGGCCAGAAGAATCACACCCCTTCCGCAATCATCTGCCTGGACCTGGACGGAACCAGCGTCGAGTCGGACACGATTCACGCTTGGTTTTCCGAAGCGGTGGCGCAGGAAATCAACGCAGCCACCGCTCTCGGGGCTATGTGGTGCACCAACTCCGGACGGCGTGCCCACAATCAGCAGGGCATAATCCAGGCCTGCCGCACCCTGACAGCCCTGCCGTTTGCGATCATGTCCGGCGAGCGCTACATCCACGACGTGCATTCCGCCGACGGGGCTTTGCGCCCCCGTCAGCCCTATAACAACCAGGCCAAGCAGGAAGCACAAAAACTCAGTCGCCGGGCAAAAGAGGTGCTCGCCCCGCATTTGGAGCGGCTGGTGGCAGACTTTGCCGTGGCGGAGTACTTCCCCTCTTCGGAGTTTGTGGGGTGGCTTTTGAGCCGGTCCGCCGACCCGGTGGCTTTTGCGGCTCGTGTGGCGGGGTTGATCGCATCGGAAAGCGGCATGCAGGTGTTGCGCAACGGGGCGTGGGTGATCGTGACCTGCGCCGCGTTCGGCAAAGGTCGCGTTCTGGCGGATGCGACCCTGGAGCTTGCGGTCCCACGCGAGCGGATTCTCACGGTCGGCGATCAGCACAATGACATCGACATGCTCGATGGGCGTTGTGCGGGGTTTGTGGGCTGCCCCGCCGATGCCGACGCCGAGGTGCGGGCAGTGGTGGAGCGTGCCGGCGGCTGGATCGCCGACCACCCAGGCCCGACGGGCACCGCACAACTGATCCGCCGTTTCGTTACGGAGGTGTTGGGGTAAGCGGTTCGCTTTCGGGCGCGATGGCGAAAGAGTCCACGGTGACCGCTTTGGCCGCCTTGCGGCGCAGCCCCCAATAGGCCATCACACCATCGGATATATCCGGCGGGTCATAGAAATACGGCTGAACATCGACGCCATCCACCTGGCACACATCGAGGCTTGGATGTGTTCGGAGGTTGATGTCCTTGTCGGAGACGGTGGATCCGGGGGTTCCGGGCTCGCCGGTGATGATGCGAACGATCGGATGGCAGGGGGCGCTGGAGTGATTATCGACCACCACCGCACTGGAGCCGTCCGTCAGCGTCACCACCGATCCGAGCATGAATGGGGGCATCAACCGGTTCAACGCCGCCAGCACTATGGGGTCGAACCACCCGTTGAAGCGCGGCTGCTGCAATGCGTGCAATGCGTAAATGGTCGGCATCGGCTCATCAGGGGTGCCAAGCAAATGGTCGAACACATCCGCGATGCTCAGGATGCGGGCGAAGATATGAATCTTCTCCCCCGCCACACCCGCTGCCCGGCTTTTGGGGTTACGTGCCTTAACTTTGGGGAATCCCTTCCCGTCGAAACGCTGGTGATGGTGCACCACCATGTACGCCGCCAGCGATGAGACCTGCCCGCGAACCAGTTCATAACCGATCCTGGTGTGGGCAAGATAGGCTTTGTCTTCCGGGTCGGCGTTGAGGATGTGCGTCTTCTGGGTTTCGTCGAGGAGGTGGGCTTTGCCCAGATCATGGATGAATGCCCCCATGCCCAGGTGGCGGATGTCTTCGGCGATGTAGTGCGGCATCTTGCGACGTTGATGGCGAACATATCCGGACAGATGCGTGCCCAGCAGCAGGCACAAGTAGCAACAGTTGGTCAGATGCCGGGCCAAACTGTGGCAATCTTCCCCCATGGCAACCAGGAGGGGCTGATGCGTGGGGTCTTCCAGGACTTCGTTAAGCAAACTCCCCACCTTCTCCTCGAAATGCGAGCAGTCGATGATCGCGTCGGTCCGGTTGCGGAGCTGATCGAGTGAATGGTTGAGGGTTTGGTCCAGTTCCCGCCTCTGGTCCAGCACTTTTTCGTTGATCTTCTCGTTCACCTGGGGCAGATTGCCGCACTCAGCCCACAGGCTGACGACTCCCAGGTCCTTCAAGCGAGTGATCGTTCGAGCGTCGAGTTCGTACCCCTTTTGGACATAGTGCACACCGCTGCGCGAGTGGCAGATCGGTCTGGCCACCACCATTCCGGGCTTGATCTTATCTATCGGGACGTACAGCATCGGCGCCGCTCCACTTCTGTCTCACCGTTTTAGCTATATCGGATTCAAGCATCGCCAAAGTCACCAATCGTTTGAAAACCCAGCCCGTTTATGGGACGTGCGGGAATGAGGCATGAGGCAACGAGGCAACAAGTAAGTAGGGCGGGTTTCACCCGCCGCGCAATGTGATAAAGGCGGGTGGAACCCGCCCTACAACTGAAAATGTTGCCAAGTCAACATTTTCCATTTTCCATTTTCCATTTCCTAATGCTGTGGACCGGTGCTGTTCAGCAGCATGGTGGGCGGTGGTTCCTCACTGCGGGCGTTTTCGATCCGCAGTCCGCGGATGTATACACGCTTGCGAGGTCTGCCCTGATCGTCCACTGGAACCGCCATCAACTTGTCCAGCGTCTCATAGGAAGAGTCGCCGATCAGGTGGCCAAACATTGTGTACCGCCCGTCCCATTCGGGAATGCGGGTATTGACGATGAAGAACTGGCAACTGGCGGAATCCGGGTCGCTCTCCAGCCGTGCCATGTTCACCGCCCCGCGATCCTGAGGCATGTCGTGAAACTCTGCCACCAGCTTCTTGCCGTCGCTACGAATCCCGGTCCCGTTGCCGAGCGAGCAACCACCCTGAATGAACGTCCCAGGCCAAACCTTGTGAAAGGTCAGGTTATCGTAGAACCCACTCGATGCCAGCCCCAAAAAATTCTCCACATGGCCTGGTGCTTTGTCGTAGAAAAGCTTGATGGTCATCTCGCCCTGGTCGGTCAGCAGGGTCACCTGCTTGCGCGGAGCCACCTCAATTACGATCTCGTTGGAGCAAAGCTTCCCCCCGTAAGGCTCCCAGTGCATTCGATACCGCCCGGTGGCCTGCAAGGCGGGATAATACTTGGCGACGTTCAGGGAAACGCCGACACTGCCGTGTGGTGCGATTTCGACGAGTTCGGTGGTGCCGGGAGGCTGATAATCCACCGCCACATCCCAGCGTTGCCCGCGCTGCCCTTCGATGGTCAGCCCCGCAAAGGCTCTGCCGCTGAAAACGTGCGATAGGGGAAGCCCCATCGCCCCGGTGGTGCGCTGACTCTGCGTGCCCGGAACGGTGAGTGAAACAGTTTGGGCTGAAAGATTCTGAATCGTGAAATCGACCCAGATCGGCTGCCCCACGGGAACATGCCGGGCGGTAGTCGAGACAATCGCCCTAAGCTGCATTTTATCCTGAGCAAAGGCATCCGCCCCGACGGGTTGGGACGCCCCAAGCAATACGACATAAAGAACCAACTTACGTGAACTCACGACATTTTGCCCCGCGGTGCATCAGGTTTCCTTCGTTCCGCGTCCACTCCGGGACTCCACAGACCCCGTATTCTCCAAAAAAACCCGCCTTTGTCCAGCGACAAAGGCGGGTGAAACCCGCCCTACATCCTGATTGCTGAAAGCTGAAAGCTGATAGCTTTTCACGCCCCTTCTAAAAACAGGGCGTGTTCCTGTCGATAGAGCCTCACGGAGGGCTGCGAGAGGTGCACGTGGTTCGGATATGGGAGACAGCATGTGAATCAATCCGGCGAAAAGCAGGAAATCCTGCTGGAATCAGGCACCAACGAACTGGAGATACTGGTATTTTCGTGTGGGCCGACCCGCTATGGCGTTAACGTTGCCAAAGTGCGTGAGGTTATCGGGCAGGTAAAGGTGGTGGACGTTCCGATGACCCACCCGGCGGTGATCGGCGTTTTCAAGCTTCGCAATTTGGTCATTCCGCTGGTGGACCTGCAGCTCTACTTTGAGCCCGAAGCCCCGTCCACCGCCGCCCAGCGCAATGTGATTCTCATGGAGTTCAACAATTGCCAGGTGGGATTCCTGGTGGATGATGTGGATCGCATCTTCCGCATGAGTTGGGGGAATGTGAAGCCCATGCCCATGACCCACGGTGACGACAACGCCACCATAACCTCGGTATGCGAGGTTGAAGGGGGGCTGGCGTTAATGATCGACTTCGAGAAGATTGCGTTTGACCTCAGCGGGGACCAGGACCTCTTCCGCTCTGTGGACGGTTTTGCCGGTGCCGACCCAGCCCAGCGAGGTGCTCAGCGGGTGCTTTTGGCTGAGGACTCCCCCACCATTTGCGGCGTCATCAAGTCCAATCTGATCCAGGCCGGCTACACACAGGTGGTCGCCTTTGGGAACGGGAGCGAAGCCTGGTCGGCGTTGGAGGCTTCAGTGGCATCGGAAGACACCGATCCGTTCTCGCTGGTGGTCACCGACATCGAGATGCCTCAGATGGACGGGCTGCACTTGTGCAAACGGATCAAGGAGCACCCGCGACTCCGTGAGTTGCCGGTCGTGGTGTTCAGTTCGCTGGTAAGCGACACGAATCTGAAGAAGTGTGAGGTGGTGGGCGCCGATGCCGCCATCACCAAGCCGCAGATAGGCAAGTTGGTGGGCCTGCTGGACAAGCTGCTGATCACCTCATCCGCACCCAACCACTCCGACAAAGCGGAGTTGATGGTAGTGGCGGGTTAGCGAAGTAGGGCGGGTTCCACCCAGCCAATCTTGAAGCTCACAAGCCCAACTGGATGGCGGCGCCACAGGCAGTCACCACCAAGCCGGCAACCACGTGACCGTATCGCTCCAAACGTGCGAATGATGCTTTCGTCAGCCCCAGGCAAACCACAACCACGATGGTCGTCATGGTTGCGAGTGTGGTGACCGCAAAAACCAGCGCCACCAGAGCGACACCCCACAGGCTCAGCTTCGCCGCCGGATACATCAGCAGGGGGATCAGCGGTTCACAAGGCCCGAAGACGAAAATGGTGAACAGAATCCACGGGGTCATCGACGCCGCTTTCTCCTCGGCGGTATGGACGTGGGCATGGTCGGCGACATGACCGTGGGGATGCGTGTGTGCCAGACCGCCCTCGTGCACGTGTGCATGGGTGTGCGGTTGGTTGCGGATCGCCCGGCGGACACCCCAGATAGTATACGCCAACCCGAAGCCCAGCAGCAGCCAACCCGCCAGGTTGCCACGCAAACCCTCGAACCATTCCAGTTGGATCAGCGCCGTGCCCAGGGCGATCCCCAACAAACCCAAAACCACCGAACTGCCCACATGCCCCACGCCGCAGACCAGGGTGATCACCACCGTCTTCGGCAGCGACCATCGGCCGATACGCGACATGGCCACAAACGGCAAATAGTGATCCGGGCCAAACAGCGTGTGAAAGAAACCGAGCAAAACCGCCGTGCCGGCCAACGTTGTGATTGTAGTCTCGTCCAATTGTCAGCCCCCATTACCAGGCGCCATTCAGCGTATCCCTCAGTAGGGCGGGTTCCACCCGCCTTTGCCACTAGACAACACCATGGTATGTTGACAAGAGACAAAGATAAAGGGCCCTGGATACCGCCAGGTATACATTCAGTAAACCCGTGGTATCATGCGTTTGTTTCGCTGATACCAGCGTTTTTTGGGGGGATAGTAGAGAGGTTGTGATGGTAGCCCAGCACGTTTTGCAGGAAGCCACGAGGCGACTGGTGGAGTCGTTTAAGCCCACACGGATCATCCTGTTCGGTTCGCAGGCGCGTGGCACGGCTGATGATCGTAGCGACGTCGATCTGCTGGTCATCTGTGCGGTGGATGGCAAAAGGCGCCATCTGATGGTGGCGATGGATCGCGCCCTCAAGGGGCTCGGCATCGCCCGAGATATCATCGTGCTGACACCTGATGAGTTCGAGATGGATCACCACATACCGGGCACGATCGCGCGCCCGGCGTGGCTGGATGGCAAGGTGCTGTACGACAGTGCCGCCTGAATGCATCCTGCAAGAAGTCCGACAGTGTATGGCCTGTGGCGGGGCGAAACGGGCCTAGACGAAGAGGCATGGTGGCTGAATGTGTAGTGCTAAAGTAGAGAAAGGTGTAATCGAACACAAGCTAAGCTCCTGGAAGGAATTCGCCGATTTCATAGTCGAACATCATTCAAATTGTCCAGCCTTGATCTATCGTGGTCAAGCACATTCTGACTGGAAAGTCGAATCAACATTGGATCGCTTAGAACACCGATTCCCCTCTAAACGGAACTATAGCGGCGGGATTCCCGATGACTTCGACTGCACGCCGGTATCCCGAGAGACTCATCTTCGTGCGTTCAAAGACGCCGTTCGCGGCAAACGGGGCCAGAATCCACCGGAACTGTCCGAGGACGAATGGTGGGCGCTAGCACAGCATCACGGTTTAGCGACACCGATGTTGGATTGGACATACTCCCCTTTTGTTGCCCTATTCTTCGCCTTCGAGTGCAAGAAGTGCATTGATCCTTCTTCTGGAACATGGCGTGAGCCGGAGTATAGAGCTGTCTATGTTCTTTCCTCAAGCTGTATTGCCGAGAAGGCTAAGGAGGGTGACCCTGCGCCTCTCCCGTTTTCACCGAGGGGCGAGACCAGTTATCGCCTGATTAATCAGGCAGCCTTGTTTCTGAGAATGCCCGAGGACAGTGATCTGGAGTCGTATATACACGAGCATTTTCGGGACGACACGGCGTCGGAGGAGAATTTTCACGCCCGAGCAATCCTGCAAAAGATCATCATCGGGAACAAGGATAGAACCGATTGCCTGAAGTTCCTGAACAAGATGAACATCAACCGGATGAGCCTATTCCCCGACCTTGATGGGGCAGCAAGTTACGTCAATGACTTGTGGGAACTTGATTTTGACACGTCCCTCGGGTATATTTCGGATCAGCTTGCTTGAGCGGTGCCTGGGGCAAAACCGGCCCTGTGCCAATGGGCAGCGCCACCAAACGCGCGTTTGCTCGTGTTCAACCAGGAGCGCGTAGGGTGAGCATTGCTCACCATCCTTCTCGTGGTGGGCCATGCCCACCCTACTTTCTACGGCTTACGATGTCGCACGTCGGCCATAGACCATGTAATAGACCACCGGGATCACCACCAGCGTGAAGACGGTGGAAACAAAAAGGCCGAAGATCAGGACCCAGGCCAGGCCGCTGAAGATCGGATCAAGCGTGATCGGCCAAGCGGTGAGCATGGCGATACCCGACCAGCCGTGGCCTCACAACAGACTTGCTCGACTGTCTACCGTCTGACGGTTTCGAGGCTGTCCACGTGTACGAAGTGTTCGTCCGATGTTGCCAATGGCAAGCCGTGCTGGATGCACAGGGCGGCGATCCACACGTCGTTTTCCGGGATGGGCTTGCCCGCCTGTTTCAACCGCAGGCGGACGTCGGCGTACACCTCTGCCGTCGTCACGTTCACATCAAGCACCCGGCATCGTTTCACCAATGCCTCGATACGCGCGCGATTCTCATTCGCCCGGCGCGAATTCAGCGCCCCGAAACACAGTTCCCCGACGACGGGAACCGGGAGATAAACGACCGCAAAAGCAGCGACCCAACGCCCAGTATCACCGGCGTTATTCAAGACGGCGATGGCTTCGTTTGTGTCGAGCGCGATCTCGCTACCACTCATTCGGGTTCACCTGCTCAAACTCGCTCTCGACAACTCGGCGTATCTCCTCCGCATCTTCATCGGGCAAGATGCCGATACAGTCCATCAGGCTGTTGCCCGCCGGCTCCACGTTCTCGATGGTCAGTCTGACCTGGGCGTGTTCCGCGATACCATCCAAGGATTGGAGCGGTCGTAATACGCCAGCTTCGTAAATCGCGTTGATGGTTCGCCCCATGATTGATACCTCTATTATTAGTCTACCGCGCGGTCGACGGCTTCGTCAAGCCGGATGTGCAGGCCCCCGGCGAACCGCCTGGAGGGGAGCCTCGCCCATTCAGAACCGCAGAGTTGGTTTCCGGGTGAGGGCAGTTCCCCGATTCACTCCGTCGCACGCCGGCCGTAGACCATATAATACACCACCGGGATCACCACCAGCGTGAAAACCGTGGAGACGAACAGGCCGAAGATCAGTGCCCAGGCCAACCCGCTGAAGATCGGGTCGAGCGTGATCGGCCAGGCAGCGAGCATGGCTGTGCCCGCGGTGAGGAAGATCGGACGTAGCCGAACGGCACCACTGGCCAGCAGTGCTTCCTTGAGCGACTGCCCGGCTTCCGTGGCCTTGTGAACGAATTCGATCAGCAGGATCGCGTTTCGCACCGCGATTCCCGACAAAGCGATCATCCCGATCATCGCCGTGGCGGTGAAGAAAACCGGATTCTGCCAGGAACCGATGGTCTCTGCCGTCAGGGCGTTGAGCAGCCAGAAGCCCGGCATGATCCCGATGATCGTCAACGGAATCGAGATCATCAGGATCAGCGGCATGAGGTAGCTCTTTGTTTCATAGACCAGCAGCACGTAGATGCCCAGGCAGGCCGCCGCAAATGCAAGTCCCAGGTCTCGCATCACGTCGATCGTGATATTCCATTCACCCTCGCCGGCCCAATCCACTTCGAACCCCGCCGGGATCGACCACGCCACGCCCCCGCCGTTGTTCAGATAGGTCCGCGCCTCGAGCGGTCGGGCGACCAGCGGGTGGGGGTTGGCATGCTCCACATCGCGCAGCCCTTCATGGCCACGCGGACGTGGCCATGCCACCCATTCGGTTCGGTCGGTCTGGATGTCGAGAATGGCTTCGGCGGGCGCACGCCCCGCCGTCTCCGCGAACACGTAGACCACACGCCGCAGGTTCTTGTGGTAGATCGTCTTGCCCCACACGCCTCGCTCGACGTGCCCTATCTCCGCCAGCGGGACGGGATGACCTCCACTCCCGACGGCGTAGAGGTTTTCGATGCTCTCCTCGTGGCTTCGCCGACTCTTGGGCAACTGAAGGACGATCGGCAGTGGGTTCACTTCACCGGGAACCTTAAGAACCGAGACCTGGCTGCCCTCGATTGCGGTCCGAATGAGCGCGGCGACCTGCTCACCCGTGATGCCCGAGAGCGACGCCTTCTCTTTGTCGAGCACGAATCGCAGCCGGGTCTGATCGGCTTCGATCGTGTCGTCCACGTCCACAACCGCCGGCTCGACCTCCAACCGCTCCCGGACCCATCGTGCCGCTTCGGTGATTTCCTCATACGTGTGATAGGGCTGACCGTAAACCTCAGCGGTGATCGTGGCGATGACCGGTGGGCCTGGGGGCATCTCCACCAGCTTGATATTGGCGCCGCCGCGGGCGGCGATCTGCGTCAAGTCATTTCGCAGGCGTAGTGTCAAGCCGTGGCTCTGCTGCACGCGGTCGTGTTTGTGTACGAGGTTCACACGGATGTCAGCCACGTTCGGCCCACGGCGCAGGTAGTAGTGGCGAACCATGCCATTGAAGTCCATCGGGCTCGACGTTCCGACGAACGTGGTGACGTCCGTCACTTCGGGCACGCCGCGAAGGTACGACGCCAGTTCCGCGGTGACGGACTCGGTGGTCTCCAGGGTGGTGCCTTCGGGCATATCGACGACGACCTGGAACTCGTCCTTGTTGTCAAACGGGAGCATCTTGAGCGGCACCCGGCGGCTGGCGGCCAACCACCCGCTGAAGCCGAAGAGCACCACCATGACCGCAAGTAACGACCACCGGGCAGAGCGGCTCCGAAAAAACGGCTCCAGCACCGTTTGGTAGACGCGGTAGATCAGCGAGGATCGCACGACCGCGTCCATGTCCGGCGCCGATCCCTCGATCTCTGAATCGGGCTTTGGCTTGTGTTCCCCTTTCAGAACGTGATAGCTCATCCAGGGCGTGATGGTGAACGCGACCACGAGGCTCATCAGCATGGCCAGCGGCACGTTGAGGGCCATCGGGCGCATGTAGGGACCCATCATGCCCGTGATGAAGAACAGCGGGATGAAGCTGATAATCACCGCGAGAGTGGCCAGGATGATCGGCGGGCGCACCTCGTTTACCGCGGTGAGCACGGCCTGCAGCGGCTTCTGTCGGCCAAGCCGAAGGTGCCGGTAGATGTTCTCCACGTCCACGATCGGATCATCCACGACCAGGCCCAGCGCCAGAATCAATGCAAAGAGCGTGACGCGGTTGATCGTGTACCCGGCGAGATAGTTAACCAGCAGCGTCAGCGCGAATGTGATCGGCACGGCGGTGGCGATGATCAGCCCCTCACGCCAACCAAGCGTCAGCGCAAGGAGGGCAATGACGATTACGATGGCCACTGCCAGTCCCTCAATCAGTTCGTTGACCTTCTGATTCGCGGTCTCGCCGTAGTTGCGCGTGATTCGGGTGTAAACGCCCGCGGGCAGAACGTCCTCTTGCAACTCCTTTAGTCGTTGTTCCACGGCACGCGCGACGGTGACCGCATTGGTGCCCTTCTTCTTGGCCACCGCGATGTGAACAGCCGGGTAGTCACGGGCGAGATCGCGAAGATCAGTCGGGATTGTCTCATCGTCCACCGCAGCCGACCCGAACCCGATGCGCGTATAGGTCCGCGGCTCGGCAGGCCCATCGATGACCTCGGCCACATCGCCAAGATACACGGGGTTGCCATGCGGTGCGGCTACGACCAGCCGGCGAATCTCATCCACATTGGCAAAGGCGTCGCCCGCTTCGATAAGCAGCGACTCGTTGTTTACATCGAGATTGCCTCCGGGCAGCACCGCGTTCATGCCGCGCAGGGCGTTGGTCAGTTGCTCGGGGCTCACCTGCCGACCGGCCAGCAATTGAGCATCGAACTCGATACGAACCTGCCGCGGCCGACCGCCCACGATACGTGTCTGGCCGGTGTTGGGGACGGATTGGATTCTGCTTTCCAGTTCCTCGGCCACCCGGCGGAGCGTGAAGTCGTCGTGTCGGTCGCTCCAGAGCGTGATGTCTACGATGGGCACGTCGTCGATCTCGATCGGCTTGACCACCCAGCCGGCCACCTGCGGCGGTATCGCATCAACATTGCTGTGGAGCTTGTTGTATATCTTGACGAGGCTGTCCTCGCGGTCCTCACCGACGTAGAAGCGAACGGTGACGACGGCTTGGTGCGGGCGGCTCATGGAATAGACGTACTCGACGCCGTCGATTTGATAAAGCATCTTCTCCAGCCGCAGGGCGACCTGCCGTTCGACCTCCTCGGCCGATGCCCCGGGCACGGAGATGTGTACGTCCGCGATTGGGACAATGATCTGCGGTTCCTCCTCGCGTGGCGTTACCAACAGTGCCACCGCACCGGCGATCAGCGAGAGAACGACCAACATGGCCGAGAGATTCCCGTGAAGAAACACCTCGACGATGCGGCTGGTCAGTCCACCGCCGGCGAGTTCCGGGGGCGACGTTTCAGGAGAGGTCGATGAGGAGCCCATGGTGTCGTCCTTGAAAGAGTCCCGTAGCGGATCGATCGGCGCCCCTGGAGGTTTCCTCCTCGGAAGCAGTCCGCCCGGCGGGCTCTACGATACTCAGGTAACTGTGCGCCGCAAGTAGCCGGGCAGTGGTCCTCCTGGTGCCGAATCCAGCGTGGCCCGTTGCGAGCCATCGGGGACGGTTCTTTGCATTGGCCGCCCGATGGTCTTGCCTGGTGGTCCGCGTGAGATTACAATGGTTTTCATGAGCACGTTTTCGAGAATCACACTCGATCCACAGGTCATGGGCGGCAAGCCTTGCATCCGCGGCCTTCGCGTCACAGTCGGAACCATCGTAGGGTTGTTCTCCGCCGGGCGCTCCACAGCCGAGATTCTAAAGGCCTATCCATACCTGGAGGAAGCGGATATGTTTGAAGCCCTGGCTTATGCCGCGTGGCGCGCGGAAGAGATCGAGGTTTCCCTCGCAAGTTCATGAAGTTCCTCATCGATATGAACCTGTCCCCCGAATGGTGCCGCGTGTTCGAGCGGCACGGCTGGGAGGCGGTCCACTGGTCCGAGGTGGGTGACCCAAGGGCAACTGATCGCACGATCATGGTGTGGGCAGCCGAGAATGGCTGCATTGTCTTCACGCATGACCTGGATTTCGGCGCAATCCTGGCGGGCACCCAGGCCCAGAGGCCGAGCGTGATCCAAGTGCGGGCTCGGGACGTCTTGCCCGATCACTTGGAAACCGTCGTGGTAGCGGCGATTGGCCAGCTTGAACCTCTCTTGCAGGCGGGCGCCTTGGTCATTGTGGATGAGGCCAGATCCAGGGTGCGGGTTCTTCCGTTGGAGCAGACGTAAGACCCAAGCAAACGGCAAGATAGGTAATCTATGCGGCGGGTGGCCTGGGCCACGGCGCCTACAGAGCTTCCAACACCGTAAACCAGTTGCCGGTGGGTGGCCCTTGACCATGTTTTGCGCCGCACGC
>JAGLWJ010000281.1 GCA_023133475.1 Phycisphaerae bacterium
GCGGGTGGAACCCGCCCTACATCAGGCGGTCAGCGCCAGTTGCCGATCAACTGCTCCAGTGGGTCAGCAGCCGGCGGGCGGGGTTGCTGTGGTTGCTCGTAGCCCAGCGGCGCCCCACTGAAGCCCATGGGCAACTCGGGGGTCAGCGTTGGATGACAAAACTCCGGTATGGGCGTCCAGCACAACGGCTGAGGGCGGTGAGAGAAGAGCATTAACTGTTCTTCAAAGCCGACCGGTTCGGCTGCAGTCACGCCTCGCTGGAATGTCTGCATCACGTGCCCGACGTTCATCATGCTGAAACTCTCGAAGATTTCGCCCAGGCTGCCCGGTCGGGGATAGTGCACGATCTTCAGTTCGGCACTGGGCGGGATGTTGGCCATCGTGCGGGCGGCTTCGATGGCTTCTGCCAACCCGCCCAACTCGTCGATCAGCCCGATCTTGAGGGCATCGCGCCCGCTATAAATACGCCCCTCGGCGATCTTGCGGACCTCTTCGGCGGGAATCTTGCGGGTCTGGGCAACGCGGTTGATAAAGATGTCATAGAACTGATCGATCATGTCCTGCATGAACTCACGATCTTCCTTCGAGATAGTGCGATGCGGAGCGCCCAACAGGCTACGAGCGCCGCGCTTCATCTCCACCACCTCGTAGTCCATGCGGTTGAGCAGCGACCAGGCAGAGCGGAAAATGCCCAACACGCCGATCGAGCCGGTAAGCGTCGTCGGCTGAGCGAAGATGCGCCTGGCTGGGCAGGCGAGGTAATAACCGCCCGAAGCCGCCATCGAACCCATGCTGACCACCAGCGGTTTGGTCTCGTTAAGCCGCCGCAATTGCTTCCAGATGATGTCGGAAGCATAGCCCGACCCGCCCGGCGAATCCACCCGCATGACCACCGCCTTGATGGACTTGTTTTTGCGCAGCTCGGTAACCACCTTGACGAAATCGTCCCGGCAGACATACCGCGAAACGTATCCAGCCCCGAGATTGTAGTCGATGATCGGGCCGCGGGCATGGAGCACGGCGATTTTCGGGCCGACCGCCTTGCGGGCTTCGGCAGCTTTTTCCAGGCTTTCGTTGATCAACTCCACCAGGTCCTGGAGGGAGTTGACATCCGCCAGGCTCCGCTCCCTGCCGCGGTAGCGCTTCATTTTATCGCGGCGGAGCACCTGGTCACGAAACTCATCGTAATAGGCGATGGTGTCCACCAAGCCGCGCTGCTGGGCCTGCGTCGCACGGAAATAGGCGATGTCGATCACCTTGCCCACCTCCTCCTCGGGCAGCTCGCGGCCTTGGGCAATGATTCTCTTGTAGTCACCGAACCAACTATCCAGAAGAGCGCCAAACTCCTCGGTGAAGTACTTGCCGGGCTCGCGGCTGTTGAGGAACCCCGGGTACTTATACCGCCCCGCGGTGATCACCTCGAATTCCAACCCCACCATCTGGTAATATCCCTTCATGAACGGGAACAACCCCCCGAGACCGCGAATGTACACCCCACCGGTGGGTGCCACCACGATCTCATCGGCGGCACAGGCCAGCAGATAAGCATTGGAGCCACCGCCGTTGAGAAAGGCCAACACCTTCTTATTCGCGCCCTTCAGCTTCTCGATGCCGGCTCGCAGTTCCTCGATGTCCGCCAGGGAAAGATGAATGGAGCCCAGGTCCAGCAGAACCGCACCGATCCTCTCATTCTCGGACCATTCGTCAAACTGATCCAGAGCCTCTTGTAGTGTCCGCGTTCTGCCCGGTAGCGGCAGATTGATCATACGCGCCGGCACCAAAAACTCGTCGATGCGCATTTCCGCCAACCGCAGAATGGGGCTTTCCTTCTTCTTTTTCTTCTTCGCATCCTTCTTGGTTTTGGTCTCGGCATCTTTCGCCGTATCCTTGTCACCCGCCAGGGCCGGCATCGGCATCACCAAACCCAAAATCAACACCCACAACGTCGCCCGAAATCTCATGATTGTCACTCCCTAACAAAAGTATCCGGCGATCCTGAGAACGCCTACTCGTTATCGCTATCGTTATCTTCGTGATCTTTATCTTTCCGGCCATCCGATTCCGCAGCCGGCTTCTTTTCCACGCGATGAATGTTACCGTCCTGATCGATGTACAGATTATCGAGGTGTTCAAAGGTGCCCGGGGCGACGCCCAGCGTCCATAATTCGCGCCCCCACTCGATGACAAACTGATCGTCGTCGATGCTGATCCACGCCTCGTCCTCGTCCTCCTCTTCTTCCTCGTCCTCCTCGTCTTCGTCATCGGACTCGATCACCGACTCGAACCAGTCGCTCCGCCGCTTCTTGGGCGACAGCTCCAGCCGTGTCAGATACGGATGACCGGCGAAGTCGATGTACCCGTCGAGTTCGGCGAGTTCCGCAGGCCAACGCCCCATGTCCCGCTCAAACAGTTTGGCGTGGTGATAGAACACCTTAAGCCGACGACAGGCTGACCGCTCGCGGGCCAGGTCGCTTCCTCTCGACTCCATCTCCGAGGCGATACCCAACAGCGTGGGAACCGCCACCACCCCCGCGGGGATAGGGCCTCGATGTGAAACCCGGACCCCCTCGTATCGCACCTTCATGGTCAACGAAGCGTCGGTCAGCTTGTCGGACATCTCTTTCGCACTCGGCAGAAGCAAATCACGAGAGACGATACTTAGCGACAGGTTCAGATACGGTTGAATCCACTTATAGGTCTGCTCCCAATTGACCCACATCTGCCCGTGAACCTTTCGCTTTTCGGGCAGGAACCGCCGGTCTTTCGGGCGCGGCATCTCGATCCAACGACGCACCAGGTTTTTGGGCGAAGTCGTCGTGAATGCCAGCACCAGGAAATCACGCTCACGATCCCTGGCATCAGTCTCGGTGGTCACGAACAGCACCGGCCTCATCACCCACGGCATCAGTATAGCACCGCGAACCGCACCCGCGTTGCTCCAGAAAATCGGGCGATCCTTGACCGTGGCTTTGTGCCAGGGCCTGGGCTGCTCACGCCGGCGGTACAGTTTATTGATCTTTTTGGTGGCCTTGCGGATCGACTCGATCAGCTTCTCGGCGTGTTTGGTCTTGACCTGAATCACGAAGTCGGGAACCGGCATGAAACCGGTCCCCGGCAGAATCGTAATGCACATCTGGGAATCGACGTTAGCGGAGATCGGGCCACCCGCCGCCTCGCCCATTATGGTGAAGCTGCCCGACTCCTCCATCATCATCTGCGGGCCGAAACCAGCCATGTTCTCCAGCATCCCCGGGCCCATGCGCGGATTGAGCACC
>JAGLWJ010000282.1 GCA_023133475.1 Phycisphaerae bacterium
CTAGGCCCGGCATTTATGCCGGGTGAGAAGACAGAACGAAGAATCCCCCCCCGTTCCGCCATGCCGCCTTCGGCGGCATGGCGGAACGGGGGGGACAAAGGCAACCATTCCAATACCCGGCATAAATGCCGGGCCTGGCGCAAACCTGCCCCCCACGAAATCCACACTATTCCGCATACGGGTTTACTGAATGTATACGGCTTATCGGCTACTGTGCAGGCTATGTTCCACGTTTTTATTCTTTCAATTGCTCCAGCAACCGATCGACTACCACGGCTATTTTAGCGGGGGTCTCATAGGTGCCCGCTGCAATCGCGTCCTGGATTCTGCGAATGCGCTCGAGGCGGAGGTTGGGAGCATCAGCCAAATGGGCGAGTCGCCTGCCGAGGTCGGACAATTCCACCTGGTCGTGCACTTCCCCCCCCCCAACCGCAGAGCCCGCCACGGTGGCATCGTTGCAGTTTCCCCGGCCCCGCCCTTCATGGCGTGCCGCATAGTCGGCCGGCAGTGGCTGGAGAAACCCATCAACTCCGATGATGTCGCCCATGTGCCCTATCCTCATTCCCACATGACGCCGACAAGTTGGGGCGGCGTCTGACGGCACCTGTGAAAACCACCTCGTAGTGGTTGAGTCCCGAGTCTCCGCAGTGCCGACTCAACAATAGTGTACACCCATATCGTCGGTGCGGGGCCTGCCGTGTTCGTCCATGAATCGCGTGCGAACGCTGGGGTGTGGTCCACATAGCTCCGCGCCCAGTCCTTTGGGCAGCTCAGCATACCTTTTATCGGCGAACCGGCAGCGTCACTTAAGAAAAATTCCCGATATTGAGCTTAAAAAATCAGTGCCGCGACCGTAAGGGAGCAGCCCTGCTTGGATTGGCCGCTCCCTTACGGTCGCGGTACTGATTCGTTTATGAACAGCAAGCCGAACGAGAGTCAGGCAATGGAGGCCAGAGGGCGCATGGCATGCAGCAGATCGGGCATTTTAAGCTTTTTACGCAGGTCGAATGGAACAAACACCCCGTGATTGTGGTCGCTGGCGATGATCAGCAGGCAACCGTCGACCACATGGTATCCGGTTTCCTGCGGCTGGTGGCCGCAGATGAACAAATCGGCGTCGAGTATCCTGGACAGGCGCGAGAGCAAAGCCCCCCCCTGACGCCTGCCCCAGACCAACGCGGTGACGCTACCACCATCACCAAGGTCCTCGGGAACCAACGGACGAGTAAACACCGTCGGATCAAAATTGTCTATATCTCGGACCCCGGGTAGCGAGTGTGAAAGGAAAATGCGATTGGTGGTGCGCCCCGCCAGTGGGAAAGAGGACAGAAAATCGAGAATGGCAGCCATTACCTCCCGCCCGCCCTCTTCACCGTAAGCCTGCTCAACCCCGCAGCAAAAATCCGTGGTCAGAATTCGACCGCCTTTGCTGATCTCGCGGCCGGTGAGCTGGGCCAGTTCATGATTGCCCAGCAGAAAATGCACCTGCTCGGGGAATTCGCACTTCCACCGGGCGGCCTGAAGCAGTAGTTCATGCGACCGGTCCAACTCACTGGTGAAACAGGTCTCCTCGTGGATCAGCTCGTGCAGGATGACATGCCTGGCACCCGCCCGCCCCAAATCACAGTAGGTCTGGAGACGCTCGAGGTTACGCTGGTGACCGTGAAGGTCGCCGGTCATAACCAGTTGGCCGTAGTTGGGAAACAACAGCAAAGAACCGCTCAGCAACGGATCGTCACGATTCTCCCGGGCAGCTTGTCGGTAGGTGGCTGCGTCGGTGGCGGGGTCGAAACAGGCATTGCTCATTGTCGCTCATCCCCTTTGGGGTCTGCTCGGGGGTTCTGACCACTACTTTTGCGTTTGGTGATGGCGTTTTTGCGTTTTTTGTTCCACAGCGACTGGACCATCTCCAGCCGCCCCATGACCGCCCTCATATCCGAGGGTCGGTCCTGGGGATTCTCGCGGCAACAATCCATGATTAGTTGGGACAGCGGCACTGGAATCAACTCGTTCACCTCGTGCGGGGTCCGCAGGGTTTCGCGGCTGACCAGGTCGATCCCCCCGCGGCGGGTCGGCTGACGGATGGCGGTGGGATAAGGAATCTCGGTCAGCACCCAGTACATGGTCGCCCCCAGATTGAACACGTCGGTGCGTTGATCCAGGGGGACGCGCTGGACCTGCTCGGGGGCAATGTAATCGGGGGTGCCCTGAATCCGTTCCTTGCGATGGAGTATGGGGCAGGCCTGCCCGAAGTCGATCACTTTCACCGACCCGTCCTTGCCCACGATGATGTTGTTTGGCTTGACGTCGGCGTGGACGTATCCGGCTTCGTGCAATGCCTGCAAACCGGCGGCGACGCGGTGCAAGATATACAGGAACGCATCCAATGAGCCGGGGCGCCGATCCTGGAGGGTCTCCCCCTCGGCATACTCCATCACCACGCGAATCTCCTGCACGGTGAGGAGTTTCTTGGTCCGGTGGATGGAGTAACAGTGCCGGAGGTTGGGATGTTTGACCTTGCTGCTGACCTCGTATTCCACTTCCACCTGGTTGATAAACTTGAGATCGCCCGAACTTTCGTTTACCACCCGCTTGATCGCGTACGATTTCCCGGTGGTGGTTCGGACTGCATGATGGATCGTGGAGTGCGCTCCCACTCCGATCTGGCCAATAGTGCGATATCCGCCGACGAGTTCACTCACGGTCCCAAATTGCTCCCAAAGTCCCCGGGTTCACGTCAGCTCACCGAAATGCCCGGTGATGCCGCACCGAACATTATACGATAAATCGCGGAGCAGTGTAGGGCGGGTTTCACCCGCCTTTTCGGCACGGTGTGACGGGTGGAACCCGCCCTACAGGTCTGACCGTTCCCGATCAGTACCGCGACCGTGAGGGAGCGGTTGGGTGGCCCATCGCTTTAGCGGTGGGGGACGCGAATGCCTGACACAATTCGTGTCCCCCACCGCTAAAGCCATGGGCCACCCAATGTAGGGCGGGTTCCACCTGCCTTTTCGGCACGGTGTGGCGGGTGGAACCCGCCCTACAATCCCATGCGGTCCAATCGGGAGGAGGCCCCTGCTGGCCCGACCATAATCAATGTGTCGGCAGATTCGATCAGCTCATCGGGGTCGGGGCTGAAGATCATGGCCCCGTCGGCTTTTTTGATTGCCACAACGGTCACACCCGCTTCCTGCCGCAGCCCCGAGGATCGCAAGGTCTTGTTCTTCATTCGAGATTGCTCGGCGATGACATACTCGTCCACCTCCAAATCCATACCTTCGCCAGCCAATTCGAGGAAATCCAGGACGCTCGGGCGCGTGAGGAGGTTGGCGATCCTGGTGGCGCCCACCACGTGAGGCAGGACCACCCGATCAGCCCCCGCCCGCTTGAGTTTGATCTCAGTGGAGGGGTGCTCAGCCCGGGAGACGATCTGCAAGTCGGCGTGAAGCCCCCGAGCGGTCAGCGAGATATAGACATTATCCGAATCCCGAGGCAAGACCGCCACCAGTGCCCGGGCACGAGACAATCCGGCAGACACCAGCGTCTCTTCGTCGGTGGCATCCCCCAGGGCGTAGAGGTATCCCTTGCTTTCCAGTTCGTCTGCGACGGTGGGGTCCTGTTCAATGATGACCAAGGGCACTCGGCGTTGCTTGAGGTCGGCGGCGGTGAGCATACCCATACGACCGCCCCCGCAGATGATCACGTGCTTCTCCAGATGGCTGACGCGGGTTTCCATGCGATACCTCCCTCTAAGCCTGAGCAGGTTTCCGCTCACCAGCACCGTCAACAGGGAGGTGAACGCGACCGAAATCGTGGCAATCCCAAAGACGATCATCAGGCTGGTCCACAACCGCCCGCCTCCATCCAGGGGGATTATCTCATGATGGCCCACGGTGGAGAGTGTGATGATAGTCATGTAGGCTGAGTCGGAAAAACTCGCCTCGCAGAGCACATGATAGCCGATGGTGCTGATCGCAAAGACCGCCACCACCGCCAACAAACTCAAGATCAGCCTCAACCGTGGGTCCAAGAGTTAACTCTCACAGGCTCCAAAGTGCCAACGCCGGGATTATAGGCATCAACACACAGCCTACAATCATCCGGGGTATGGCTGTTGTGGGCGGATCGGGTATTATGGTGTCACAGTTGGCAAGGATTTACCAGACCTGCAAAAGGAGCACGCTCCATGGCTAAACGCGTAGACGACAAAGGTGACCGGTTCCACGAGAGAGAGAAACGCGAGAAGGAATACTCCAAACAACTCCCCACCGACGACGAACCACCGCTGCCCGAGCCGGTCGAGCCGATTCGATCCGACGGCCCACAACCCAAGCGCAATGATCCGTGCCCTTGTGGTAGCGGGAAGAAGTACAAACAATGCTGCGGAAAACCCGGATAGGGCACCGCAGCCTTGGCCCGTAACACTGTAGGGCGGGTTTTACCCGCCTTCTTGGCATGGGGTGGGTGGCCCATGGCTTTAGCCGTGGGGGACACGAATTGCATCAGGTATTCGCGTCCCCCACCCCTAAAGCGGTGGGCCACCCATGCGTTGGTGATCCATCGAATCAATCGCGACAGAGCACTAAACCAACAACTCGGCGATTTGGACGGCATTAAGCGCAGCCCCTTTGCGAAGCTGGTCCCCGCTGATGAACAGGTCGATCCCCCGGCTGCCCGGTTGCGAGATGTCCTGGCGGATGCGGCCGACCAGGACCTCGTCGATCCCACCGGCTTCGATCGGCATGGGGAAGTGCTGGGGGTCGAGCCGATCGACCACGCGGACCCCGGGAGCCTTCGACAGAATCTCACGCACCTCGTCAGGGGTGATGGGGTTCTCGAAAGTGAGGTTGACGGCTTCGCTGTGGGCCCGCAAGACCGGAACACGAACGCAAGTCGCGGTGACTCCGATGGTGTCATCGTGAAATATCTTCCAGGTCTCGCGGATCATCTTGACCTCTTCGGCGTTGTACCCGGTCTCGTCGATGGGCGAGTTGTGGCAAAACAGGTTAAAGGCAAGCTGAAACGGGAAAACCCGGGGCTTGGCCGGCTTTCCATCGAGGACCTCGCGGGTCTGGGTTTGCAATTCCTCCATCGCCCTCATGCCGGCGCCGCTGGCGGACTGGTAAGTGCTGACCACGATCCGCTTGACGGGATTGGCCCGATGCAAAGGCCAAACCGGAATGACCATGATGATGGTCGAACAGTTGGGGTTGGCGATGATGCCCCGGTGCCGATGAGCGTCGGCAGGGTTGATTTCGGGGACTACCAGGGGCACCTCGGGGTCCATGCGGAAGGCGGAGGAATTGTCCACCACCACTGCCCCCGCCGCAACGGCACGGGGAGCAAATTGCTTGCTTATGCCGCCGCCAGCCGAAAACAACGCCAGATCGACACCATCGAACGAAGATTCGGTCAACTCTTCGACGGCCCGATCATGCCCCAACATGCGGACCGTGCAGCCGGCGCTGCGGGCGGAAGCCAGCAGAACGTAGCGGTCAACCTGCCATCCGCGCTGCTCGATGAGCGAGATGAACTCGTGACCTACGGCGCCGGTGGCGCCAACGATAGCTACCGTCTGAAACATGAGCCAGTGCTCCGTTAGCGCTGATTCGATGGATCATCAACACATGGGTGGCCCACCGCTTTAGCGGTGGGGGACGCGAATGCCTGACACAATTCGTGTCCCCCACGGCTAAAGCCATGGGCCACCCAACGTAGGGCGAGTTTCACCCGCCACACCGTGCCGAAAAGGCGGGTGGAACCCGCCCTACTATCGTCATTGTCGGTCCACCCAGGCCACCTTCACCAACTTCGTCGCGACGAACTTCTCACCGGTCAGCCAATCAAGGAAAGTGGCACGGACCTGGACCTCGCGTGAGGCGGGCGGCTCCACACCCGGCGGCCACTCGCACTTGATCGTGTAATGGTTGGTCATCCAGCCGCTATACCACGCCTCACGCAACCTTGCCGGTTCGTTGATGACGTAATGGCCCAACTCACGCGGTTGGCCGGGGACTGTTAAATCGTACAGGAAAACCTCGATTTCCCCTGCTGCTTTGACCGGGTCCCCGTCACGGTCCAGGGGTGCGAGGTATACTGTAATGCCATCGTCCCCGGGACGGTCGTCGTAGTCCGCTCCCCCGGTCAGCTTTCCGATCGTTAACCTCCGGGTGGTAAATAGCTTGGAAAGCAGATCGGTGGGCAGGTCCTGAACCTCGGCCAACCGCATGCGCAACGCTTCGATCTTTCCGTCTCGCTCGGCAATCCGTCGGCCCATTTCCTCATTTTCGTAGGTGAGTTGCCCAACCTGCTGCTCGAGCTCGATGACGTAAACTGACTTCGGCGGAGGAAGACAGCCGATCACAAGCCCCGCGAAGAACACAGTCGCCACTATAAACCCGCACAGCCGCAATAGCGAAAATGCGGACGGCAGGTTTGCAACCTGCCCTACATCGCTGTCATCCTGCACAATACCACCCCCATTACATCAACACGCCTGAGAGAGGCAGCGTCGCTTGATCTCGTGGTTCCATGGAAGACGCTATACCACGCCGTGTCGGAACCTTCAAGTGAGTTGGTGCCCCACCAAGGGAACCTTCACCAAAGCAGCCATCACCTGGCTCAGTAACCATTCACGGTTTTTTCTGCAAATCCTCTAAGCGTTCACGGGCGGTATACATTCAGTAAACCCGTGGTGTAAAGGCAAGAGGCAACAAGGCAACGAGGCGTCTGCGGATCCGAGCCATTGGATAAGGCGGCAACTTTAGGCATTCCGTCGCGCTAGGCCCGGCATTTAT
>JAGLWJ010000283.1 GCA_023133475.1 Phycisphaerae bacterium
AACCCGACACGCCCTAATTTAGCGGTAACTTCTTTCTAAAAAATACTCTGCGATCTCCGCGTTCTCTGCGGTGTGAGAAATGCGGGTTAGGCAATTTCAGGGGGTGCGGACGGTTACCCCCGGCCTTTGCCGTTGAGGCGGTCGATCAGCGGCACCAATGTGTTCATGGCCAGGATCGCCCAGTAACTGCTCCCCGGCGTCAGACCGAACCAGCGGGCAGCCATAGTGAACACGCCCACACCAATGCCGAAGATGACATGCCCGCGTCTGCTCAACGGCGTGGTCATGGGATCGGCAGCCAAAATCAGGCAACTCAGCAACAACCCACCACCGGTCAGATGAAACAAAACCAACGCGATACCGGCAGGAAACTGCTGGGGAACGCTGAACAGCGGACACCAGACGTATTCACCGTCCAGCCGGATCGGCAACACCGCCGCCAAAACCATGACGGTGAACAGCAACCCAATCACGGACCGCCAATGCAAAAAACCGCGATAGAGCAGATAAAGCCCCCCTAACACCAGAGCAACGGTGCAAGTCTCTCCAATCCCGCCACCAACCGTCCCCCACAACGTGTCCCCCCACGGCGGCAACTGATCGCGGAACATCCCAAACCACCCCGAGCTGGATACCCCACCATCAGCAAACACCCAACCGTAACAATCAAGCAACCGATCGATCGGGCGTCGCAATGCCCAGGCCTCTACCCCACAGGGTGGATGGCTCCACTGGTATCCCCGGTAGTATACCGCCTCCGCTGCCGCCCCAATGGAACCTGAGCCCAGAGACTCGGGAACCAGCACAGGCCAACACCGCGGAGCCAATTGAGCCCCGAACAGCAACTGCACAACTGCTCGCCCGACCAGCGCAGGATGCCAGACGTAATTGCCGAACCCGCCCAGTAGTCCCTTGCCCACACTCAGAGCAATGAACCCGCCTGTGAACGCAACATACCAACTCACCGTCGCCGGCAGCGTAAGCCCTACCAGAACGCCCGTCAGCACTGCATGGGTCATGTTCGGGCGGAAGTTGCCGGGCATCATATACAGAGCAATTGCTTCGCCGATGACCCCGCCCACGATTGACAAAAGCAGAATCTCGGCGGCGGCTTTTCCGAAGAGGATGAGGCTCGCTAAAACCAGCGGAGTGGTGGCGACGAGAAAAACCCGACTAATGTAGCTCGCGGACAAGCCGCTGTGCAGGTATGGCCCAGGCTCGGAGGGCAGTCGCGTCATGGCCCAATCGTTAGCGGTCATACTCCGTATCCTCTCTTCCCCGAAAACCACCAGCACTACGAATAATAGCAAAACTACGAGCAGGGGGGGAATTGAGAATTGAGAATTGAGAATTGAGAAAATGGGGAAAATGGAAAATGGAAAATGGAAAATGAGGGATTGGGGGCATTGCCCAGTTTCGACTCTTCCCCCCTTAATTCTCTTCTCGCTCTTCTCTGCGTTCTCTGCGTCTCTGCGTTCATGAATAATCCAGGTTTAGCGGCGACCCGGAGGGGAGCGTGGGGAATGGGGAATAAGCAGTCTGCAGGTCGGGTCCGCGGAGCACGCAGAGAGTTGAGAGATAGGGAGTTACCGCAATTAGCGTTGAACCGACAATAAACACACTGTCAAAACCCAATACGCCCTAATTTAGCTGTAACTTCT
>JAGLWJ010000284.1 GCA_023133475.1 Phycisphaerae bacterium
CTCCGCGCTCTCTGCGGTGTGAGAAATGCGGGCTAAGTGGACACATACATAGGGTAATTATGCTAGAATAGCAGGGGGCAACATTACAATACAGGAGGTGGAAGTCATGTCACTTGGTGCGATTCGACCTGGCGGGAGCCTATCTGGGGGCGTGGTCGGAGCCGTCCGGCCCATTGGGGGTGGCGGTTCATCCCGATGGGCGGATTTTCGTCTCCCGTCGCGATGACGGCAAGGTGGGCGTGTATGACAGCGGGTTCAACTTCCTGCGCTTCCTGGGCGATGGGAACCCCATGGTGAACTTCGTAAAACCCACCGACCTGGCGATGGATGCCGCCGGCGAACGGGTTTACGTGGTGGACAGCGGCGGCGACCGCATTTATGCCTTCGAGAGTGACGAGTCGCTGGGCTTGATTCTAGGGCTTCGCGGCAGCGGTTCGGGCGAGTTCAAGTATCCCAGCGCGATCGCCTTCGATGCGACGAACAACCGTATCCTGGTGGCTGATCAGGAAAACTACCGTGTGCAGGTGTTCGACACCGATGGCGTACGCCAGTTCCAGTTCGGCTATCGGCGCCAAACACAACTGGGACGAAGGCGTTTACGAGGACGGGCATCTTAAGCCCGGCAAGGAACAGTGGTGCCTCGGCTGTCACGATGATATCGGCGATCGTGACAAGTTATTTGATGGAGGGGACCTGACGACCGGTGTGGGTGGTGGCACCAATTTCCGTGCCATGACGGGGTTTATCGACAACCGCTTTAGGGGTGGGGAACGCGAATGCCTGACGCGATTCGTGTTTCCAAAGGGCTAAAGCCCCAGGCCACCCCCGGCAGGCAGACTTGTGAAGGAGGTGAGAGGGTGATTGGAGTTGGGCGCATGATGAGACTTGTTGCAATGGCGGGAATGCTCGGCGGGTGGATGGTGTGCTGCTCGATCGCGGCAGCCGCCCAGACCGTTTATCCATGCAAAGATGGGACACTGGTGGACGGCGGCATTTATGGGGCGTTTGACGGCGTCGCGGATGATGCCGACTGGTACTTCAACAACACCAGCTACGAGGGGTCCATCACCCTGAGCACCAAGGTCGGCAGCCCGAATTTCGAGCACCGCGTGGTGTGGGAGTATAACCTGAGCAGTGTATCCCTCGAACCGCCGGTTTCGGCTATGCTGACCTTTACGATTCGGGGGGCTCCTATCTGGCCTTTCCCGGACGTGGACGTGCACGTGTACAGTTATCCCGCTGACTTGCTGGAGACGTTGGGGGATTTTTCATCCGTTCCGGCGGTATTCCAGGGCAGTGTCACGATCAGCCCCTATCAACTGCCCACTGAATACTCGTTGGATGTCAGCAGCGTTGTGAGCGAGTCTTTGCACGACGGTGACGACAAGGTGGCTTTTCGGTTTCAGATCGACCCGGATACACCATATTCCTCGAACCAGGCTTTTATCGACGCGGTTGATTCAGACCCGTCCACCAAGGCGTTTTTGACCATCGACGAGGCGTCGGCCCCCGGCGATTTTGACGGCGATGGCGACGTGGACCTTGATGATTATGCGGTATTCGTGGATTGCATGCCTGGCCCCGATACGCCGCCGACCCCGACCATCCCGGAGGTTACCGGGCAGATGTGTCTTGATGCCTTCGATTTCGACAAAGACGAGGACGTTGACCTGAATGACTTCGGGGCATTCCAGGGTCACTTCAGTGGCACCAGAAGCCCATAAAGCCGCAGGTGCCACGCAGTAGTGTAGGGCGGGTTCCACCCGCCACCCCTGCTGATTGATTCACAACATGGGTGCAGTAGAGTAAGCTCTGTGCAAAGCTGCGGTCGTAGCGGTTGAGCTGACCGGGGTAATCCACCGCAGAGTTGGACAAACTAAGAAGTCAACGAAGTGCACGGCGAAAGAGTCATACACACGGGGTCAACGGGAGGGATTGGCCATCTGAACCGCAATTTCCTTGTTCGCAGCATGTTGCGATTTCTGCGGCGTGAACAAGACCGGCTAACGCCAGTGAGGGCATGGCATCTGTTGCCTGTGGTTGTTGTGGCGATGTCAGTGTGTGTTTTGCTTGCCGGGTGTCAGACCACGACCAACATGCGCCTGGGCGAGCGGGCGGAACGGCAAGGTTATTACCACCGTGCATATGAGTATTATTGCGACGAGGCCCAGCAGCGACCCTCCCGCGGAACGGTGCAGGCAGCAATCGCTCGGGTGGCTCCGCGCGCCGCCCGCCATTACGAACAACTTGCCGGGCGCGCCGCCGACCAGAATAACTACGCCGAAGCCTGGCGACTGTACATGCGGACGCTGACAATCACACCCGATGACGCCGCCATCGTTCGCGTAATCAAGATGCTCGAACAGTACCATCCGGAGGAAGTCGCTCCAGCAAAAGCGGCTTGGGCAAAGCAGGGCGAAAAGGCACTGATGGTTGCCTCCGCCGCTTCACGCCCCCGAAGTGAGGCCGGCAGGTCACAGCCGCACCGGCAGGAGGAGCTTCAGACCGCGACGGGCCAGCCGTCCGGGCATGAACCCACCGCGGCTGAGGAGGCCGAAATCACAACTGTCGAAACACCCTCTCATGACTCGGGAATAACCGTCGGGCGCTCTCGGGAGAGCGATACGGATTACCTGATGACGGCAATCCTCAGCGTCAAGGACCATCGCTTCCCACGTCGCAGCCATCTGATCGACGATATCCACGTGCGCCTCAAAGACACCGACCCCGACCCCGACGCGGATTTCGACCTCTACCTGGGCTCGCGGCGGGTGGCAAAGGCCCGCGACGTCAAACCAGGCCACGGGATGCGGATTAGAGGGCGGTCGGGCAAGTGGTATGTTGTTGTGGTCATAGCCATCGTCGATCGCACCGAGTCGGTGCGTATGGGTGTTTTGCTCCCCTCCGATGTCGATGGTGAAGGGCTGCCTCCGCAGGGTGCCCCAGGGCTTTAGCCCGGATATTTCACCGCGGAGCACGCACGATTCATCGAAACTTGGAACCCGGCTAAAGCACCGGCAGGTCCGAGGCCCAGGCACCTACCCGCATCAGGTCCGAGTTTGATACCCCACCGGTATGGGCCAATTCGTACAACTCGTAACACCACTTCCATTGCACCGCAACCAGCGTGTAGATCAGCAGCAGGCCGGCGGCGGTGAATTCCGCCAACAACCGGCGGCGATAGTGGAACAGGATCACGCTTCCAATGGCGACCAGAACGCATTTGAACAGGCACACCGCCTCGGGGCCACGTTCGAGAATGGTCAACGCGATCGGATTGGTTTCATGCAACAGCCCTTGCCGGTAGGCGATCAACGTCAAAGCCAGATCGAAGATGTTTATGGTCCACAAACCAGCCAGAAAACACAACACCCGATGGGACCGTGCTTCGACAATCCAGGTGCACACGCACGCAAAGCTTTTCTGCTGGATCAGCACCAGATTGGGCATGGCGTAGAATTGTGGGGCCTGACTGTAGTGCATCAGTTGCCGTATCGGTGGGGAATCGCACCGACTTAAGTGGATCAAAAAAGCTCAAACCACGCCCGGAAAACTCGCCACGGAACAAACGAAGAATGGAAAATGGAAAATGGAAAATGGAAAATGCGGACTTGGCGGGTGGCCCATCGCTTTAGCGGTGGGGGACACGAATAGTTCATCCGAGCGTGTTCCCCACGGCTAAAGCCATGGGCCACCCATCACCACCGGCGAGGACGCCGGTGTCACCGACTTTGGACTTTGGACCTTGGACTTTGGACTGAACTGGACGCGGAGCCGCTCAGCGGCTATACACACTGCGATCATGCTCGGACGTCTGAAGCGGGACATCGAAGCCCTTCTGACAGGTTTGAACGACCCCCAACGGTCGGCGGTGACGCATACGGATGGCCCGTTGCTGGTGCTGGCTGGTGCCGGCAGCGGCAAGACGCGGGTTATCACACGGCGGGCGGCGTACCTGGCTCATACCGTAGCCAAGCCTTCCGAGGTGCTGGCGATCACCTTCACCAACAAAGCCGCCAACGAGATGCGCGAGCGGATCATGGCATTGGGCATCCCCCGGGAGATGACCATTTGCACGTTCCACGCCCTGGGGGTGCGGTTGCTGCGCATCCACCACGAACAGGCGGGCCTGCCGGCCAACTTCACTATCTACGACATCGACGATCAGCGCAAGCTGGTCAAAGAAGCCATCGAACAGGCAGCCCTTTCAACCGCCAACTGGTCACCGGCGGCGGTGCACGCGAAGATCAGCCGGGCCAAAAACGCCATGCAGACCGCCCGCCAGTTCGAGGAGAATGCCTCGGACTGGCCCGAACGTGCGTTGGCTATGATCTATCAGGCCTACGAACGACTGCTGACCGAGCACGGGGCGGTGGACTTTGACGATCTGCTGCTCAAGACCGCACGGCTGTTGCAAAACGAGGAGCCCTTGCGGCGGCGGTTGGAAGCGCGGTATCGGTATCTGCTCATCGACGAGTACCAGGACACCAACGAAGCCCAGTACATCATCTCGCATCTGCTGACCCTGGAGCAGGCGAACATCTGCGCCACCGGCGATCCGGACCAGTCGATTTACGGCTGGCGTGGGGCGGACATCGGCAACATCCTGCACTTCGAGGAAGACTACCCCAACGCCAAAGTGGTGCGGCTGGAGCAGAACTACCGCTCGACACAGTGGATTCTGACGGCTGCCGACCGGGTCATCGCCGCAAACGTCAACCGCAAGAAGAAGACCCTGTGGACCGAGAATGAGCCAGGCCTAAAGGCCCGCGTGGTCGAGTGCGAGGATGCCAAGGAGGAGGCTGCCTGGATCGCCAAACAGATCAACCGCCACATACAAGCCGGCACCTCCCTCTCGGACATCGCGGTGTTCTACCGCATCAATGCCATGAGCCGCCCGGTGGAGGAGGCTTTGCTGCGGGCGGGGATTGCGTATCAGGTGGCTCGCGGGACCGAGTTCTATAGCCGCAAGGAAATCAAGGACGTGCTCGCTTATCTGCGAGTGTTGGTTAACCCGGCGGCGGACATCGCCCTGTTGCGGGCGATCAACCGCCCGGCACGGGGCATCGGCGCCACCACGGTGAGCCGCCTCAAGCATCACGCCGCGACTCTGGGCATGCCGCTGATGGAAGTCGTCAAGCAGACGGGGTCGGTGCCGGGTATCGGGCGAGCGTGTGGCCGCGTCGAGAACTTCGCCGAACTGATGGCGGATTTGCAATCCATGGCGGATCAACCCCCGCGGGTGGTCGTCGAGGAGACGCTCCTGCGGTCCGGGTTGCTGGCGGAACTGAACCGCGAGGCGGAAATCAACAGCAGCCCACTGGACAACGTCAACGAACTTATCAACGCCGCTGCCTGCTTTCAGCAGGAATATCCCGAGACGACCCTGATGGATTGGCTCGAGCACACCAGCCTGCTGGGCGATGTGGACTCCGTGGAGAGCGGGCAGGCGATGGTCACGCTGATGACCTTGCATGCGTGCAAGGGCCTGGAGTTTTCCGTCGTGTTCATGATGGGGCTCGAGGATGGTCTGCTGCCGTTGTCGCGTGGTGGCGAGTCCAGTGCACAAGCGATCGAGGACGAGGAGGAGGAGTGTCGTCTGTGCTTTGTGGGTATGACCCGGGCCATGCGCGAGTTGAACATGATCAACTGCCGCCGCCGTATGTTCCGCGGTGTGGAGATGCCTGCGATGCATTCGCGGTTCATTCGCGTGCTGCCGGCTGACGAGGTCGAACGGGTGACCATTGCCGGTAAGCCGTCGCCAAGGCGCAAGACCGCCCAGCCTGGCGGCCAACTGCCCGAGGACATCGATTTGTGGGAGATTGGTTCGCTTGTCCGTCACCCCGCGCGCGGGTTGGGCAAGGTGACGTTCTTCCGCCGCGGCGCCCAGCGCACGCACGTAAGCGTCGCCTTCCAGGACGGCAGTGACGAATCCTGGGTCCTGGAGTTTGCCGACCTGACCCGCGTGGACTACGACGAGGTGGAGTAAGTTTGTAGGTCGGCCGGGTGGCCCATCGCTTTAGCGGTGGGGGACACGAATACCTGATACCATTCGCGTTCCCCACGGCGGGTGGCATGGTCAAGGGCCACCCGTCACCCGTCGCGGAGTTTCCTGTAGGGTGGGT
>JAGLWJ010000285.1 GCA_023133475.1 Phycisphaerae bacterium
CCTGTTGCCTCTTGCCTCTTGCCTTGATTCGGCGGGTGGAACCCGCCCTACAGTGGTGCGAAGAATCCCGGTCAATCGGCATTACTGGTGGACATGGCAGCCTTGGCACTGTATCGCCCCAGGGTCACCACCTGCCCGTAACGGCTGGAAAATGCCTCCGGGTCCATCTTCGCTTCCGCCGCGAGCTTCTCGAGTTGCTCAACATTCTCGAAGTCGCCCTTTTCCAGGCGAATCATATACGAACGTGCCACCACATAACTGTATGAGTTTACATCCACCGTGCGAATTCGGGTCCGATTCGTCTGTGGGTCAGCCATGTCCTCGAAGAACATGGGGACCAGGTTCCCATCCTGTAGCGTGACCATCACCCCAGGCCGCTTGTCAGCCACGCCCTCGAGTATCAGGCGAATCGCCCCGTGCCCCAGGTCTCGGCAGTAAGCCATGTCAAACGGAATCGGAGGGGCACTGCGCAACTCGTAACCCATCGTCTCGGAGACGATAGTCACCTTGTCGCCCCGCTCGGCGAAACGCTTGGTCAACTCGTACTTTAGAATCTCATCCAGCGGCACTTCAGACAACCTCGGATGCCCAGCGGCGTCGGTCGGGATATCCTTGCCCAGAATGCGGGACAACTCCGCCACGTCACCCAGCTTGTAAGCCAACCCCTCAGCCACCACCGCCACACCGTCGCGTCGCCCCATTACCCGGCGTTTGAGGATCGCCCCCTCCAGGATGTCCACGATGTCGGATACCGTGGTATGCTCGTGAAATTCCTCTGGAATCAGCGTCAGTGTGGCCCCCGCTGCCTTGCCGATCCCCAATGCCAGGAACCCCGAGTTGCGTCCCATGGTCACCACCAGATACCACCGCCCGGTGGAACGCGAGTCCTCCATCAGATTCGCACATAGTTGTGCGCCCAGGTTCCTGGCTGTCGCATAGCCGAAGGTCAGCACATCACCCGGCAATGGAAGGTCGTTGTCGATCGTCTTGGGCACGTGAACCACGCAGATTTTGCCGGCGGACCATTGCGACACAAACCGGGCGCTTAATGCCGTATCGTCCCCTCCGATAGTCAGCAAGTGGGTGATGCCCATATCCAGCAGATTATCGATAGCGGCGGTCAGCCTCTTCTCGTCAGGAGCCACCATCATCGACGTGCTCAGCTTTGAATCATCCAGCAGGCTGGCCCGGGCCGTCCCCAGAACAGAACCCCCGTTGAAATGAATCCGCGCCACGTCGGGAATGTACAGCGGCCTGGCATGTTCAGCCGGGTCAAAAGAATCCGTCACCAAGTGCGAGAAGCCGCCCAGAATCCCATGTACCTCAAATCCCTCGTTAATCGCACCGATAGCCGCTGCCCCGATCACCGCATTGATCCCCGGTGCCGGCCCACCGCCCACCAGAATAGCCAGATGTTTGTTGTTCATACGTCATATCTTCCTTGCAATGTGGTTCTGGTCAAGTCAATACTGTTGACTGAATATGACAGCGCTAGGCCCGGCATTTATGCCGGGTGAGGCGGGTGGCCCATCGCTTTAGCGGTGGGGGACGCGAATCCTGACGCGATTCGTGTTCCCCAGGGCTAAAGCCCTGGGCCACCCCAGACGGGTTACACGAAATGTAACGCCCAATTGAAGTGTGGACCGAAAAAACCAACCGGACCCCAGAATATGACCACACCCATATGACAGCGCTAAGCCCGGCATAAATGCCGGGTCTAGCGCAAACCTGCCGCTACGAAACTCCGTCCGCTTAAGTCAACAATCACGTCATGTTAACATTTCCGACTTTGAAATCTTTTGTGCCTGGTTTATGATTGCTCCGCTGAAACTATTGGCTTGTTGTGATACCAATTGAGAGAGGAGCCGCTGCAACCATGCCCGACGCCGAAGCTCGACAAAAACTTGAGGACCTTGCCCAGGAGGTCTTTAATGTAACCACCATGAGTTTCCTGGTGCGCTCACGTTCCAAGGCGAGTGCCTCCGGGCAGCAACTCTCCGAGGCTGAATTTCTCACCCTCGATGTGCTGGCAAAGGAATCCCCACAGACGGTGGGGGCTATCCAGAAGGCTGTAGGTGTCTTGCCGGCCCAGATGTCACGGATCATCCGCGCGTTGGAGAGCAAGGACGGCGAGGCCTTGGTCAGTTGCGAAATCAACCCCGATGACCGCCGCCGCATCAATGTCAAGCTCACCGCCGTAGGGCGAAAGGCCTACCAATCCTACCGTCAGGCCCGCTTGTCCCTTACCATGCAGATACTCAGCGAGCTTTTGCCCGAGGACCGCGAAGAGTTCATACGGATACTCCGCCTGATGCGCCAGAGCATCGCTAAACGCATGAACGATAAGTAGTTGCGTCCTTACCGGAGTGAACATTCGGTGTAAACATTCAGTGAACCTGTGGTGAACAGGCAACAGGCAACGAGGCAACAAGGCAACCTCCGGCAAGCCGTCGCGCTAGGCCCGGCATTTATGCCGGGTATTGGAGTGGTTGTCTTTCCCCGCCCTACGCGAGAAACTTGATCGCAGCAAAACCGCCGACGAGAAGCACCACAAACGCCAAAGCCAACCAGTCAAAATAGCGATCAATAAAACGCTTCATCGGTGGGCCGAAGAAGTACAACAAACCTGCCACAATGAAAAACCGCGCTCCCCGCCCTACGGCAGACACGATGCAGAACATCGCCAAATTCATGTGCAAGGCGCCGGAGGTGATGGTGAAGACCTTGTAAGGAATCGGGGTGAACGCCGCAATGAAGACGATCCAGAAGTCATACAGGCGATACCATTCGGTGACCTTGGCGTAATGGTCCTCGGCGTGGTAGAAGGCAATGATGGGTTGGCCTAACTGATCCATCAGCCCAAACCCGATTCCATAGCCGGCGATCCCACCTGTCACGCTGCCGAAGGTGCAAATGGCGGCAAACTTGAACCAGCGTTTCCGGACGCCCAGAACCAGGGTGATCAAGAGCACGTCCGGCGGAATGGGGAAAAAACTCGACTCGGCAAAGGACAGCAGAAACAACGCCGGCACGCCATAGGGCGTATCCGCCCAGTGCAGCACCCAGTCATACAAACGGCGATGGATACGCAGTTTCCCAGGCTTGGCCCGCGTTGCGGGCGTCGAACTACCGGACGTTTCAGAAGCGGCGTTGGATTCGGTCATTTGGGTTCCTGCCGGAAGTCCCGGTCTATGGCGCGGGGAGGCGTAATTGTAGCCGATGCACGGTCAGGCATCCAATCAGTAGGGCGGGTTCCACCCGCCTTTCTCAGCGATCGTTTCTTGCTCATCGAGTTTGTAGGTCGGGTCTGCGGACCCGACCTACGGGGGCTTCTTTTGCACACCACCCCACAAACGGGAATCATCTTTCGCCGACAAAGTATGCCTGGAAGGCCGAGAAGTCCTCCAGGTCCACATCCTCGTCAGTGTCGGCATCGAAGACCTCGAGGCACAACAGATCGGGAGCCATGAAACCTGCTCCCTGCCATGGCCCACTCATGCAACCGACGAACTCGGCATAGTCGATCAGGTCCACATCCCCGTCATTGTCGAAATCGCCCTGGACCAACCGGATTCCCGCCAGCCTCGCACACTCCATGACGTCCTCGCAAAACACGAATTCCAGGGCATCGATGTTGTCCTCGGGAGCCAGCCCCAAATCCTCCGCGAAAGCGAAAACCTCCGGCGGATCAGGGAACAGCGGATCGGTGAAGGTGACCGAGATAACATCAGCCGGGCTGACGTCCAGCAACTGCAAACTGACCGAGTTCGGCGACAGCGAAAAGAACACCTGATCCCCGAAATCAAATAAGCTGTTGGTATTGATATCGAAGACGATCAAGGCGTCGATGTCGTCTCCCTGCTCTTGCAGACCCAGGTGCTCGTAGGCTTGGGCATAGCATCTTTCACAATCAGCGGTGGACGGGTCGCCGTCGAAGAACACATCCGCCGAACTGGCCGGCGGGGGCGGCGGCGGCGGTGGCGGGCAGGTGGGAAGATAATCCAACGAGGGTGAACCCTCCGCAACAGAGAAGAACAGATAAGGGCTGCGTTTGGCGAAAGAACCATCCCGGTTCGGGCTCAGGTTACGCGCGGTCCCGTTGCTGGATATGTAGCAGGTTGCATCGACATTATCCTGAAGTGCACCGGGGGTTCGATCCCGCGCACTGGTCGCCGGGTTGGCTTTGAAGTCGGTCCCCCCCTCGTCGAAGTTGTTGATCACCAGGAGGTTGTTTCCCGGAGGGCGCTGGTCCCCGGGCGACACCTTGCCGCGACGTGTGAACAACATCGTTGACATGTTCAGGTCACCGGCGGCATGCCCGCGGATGGCCTGATCGCTGGCGTTGTAGGGGACCCCCATGTCAACAAGATCGGGATCAGGATCCACCGGATTGGCTGACGCACTGTCCCGGTCCACCGAGAATAACAGGGCGAACGTCTCGGTGGAGGCTACGTGGGAATGAGCTCCGGAGAGGGCATTGAGTTCGTCGCCCGAGCGCCCCAACCCCATATCGACCCCGTAGAATACCGGCAAAGGCCCCTCCTCCTCAGCCGCCAGCACCGTATCCGCCGATATATCGCCGGTGTCGATTGCCGGTGACTCAAGGTCGAAGGAATAGACCGGTATGGGCAAGGGTTTCAAGGGGCGCGATGCCCACGCCGGTGTGTACGCAACCCCCCATAACATCACCCCCACACAAAACAAACAAAACAGATAACCACCCCGCACCCGGGTTCCGGTTCGATACTTCTTCATACGCTTCACTCCCGCGTTGGCTTCTATCGTGGCACAACTCGACTCATATTATAGCAGATACACAATGAGTTTTCACGCCTATTCCAGCGTGTCCCCCATCCCGTTCTCCGGTCCGAAGGACCGAAGAACGGGATGGGGGACACGCGCTTTGTTTCTCACGCTCCGTTTTTCACGCTCCCCTTCGGGTCGCCGCTAAACACGCCAGCGCAGTTGCGATCGCCGCGTTTCTCAATTCTCAATTCTCAATTCTCTGCGTGCTCCGCGGTGAAATATCCGGGCTAGTG
>JAGLWJ010000286.1 GCA_023133475.1 Phycisphaerae bacterium
CCCCCACCCCGTTTCTCCGGTCCTTCGGACCGGAGAAACGGGATGGGGCACCCGCGCGATCCACGGAGGCCAATCCTGATCCTGCCGCATCTTCATGCGAATCACTTGGGCGTGGAAGGTGTATCGCCGCTGGTTGTCGAAGGACCGGTAAGCCTCCTCGAAATCGTGACCGGCGCCGGTTCGGTCACCCGAAACCAGCTTCAGCACCGCGGCGTGAAAGTAGGCTTCGCCTTCAAGTTTATAAGCCTCGTGCACATCCGCGGTTTCGGCAAGTAGCTCATCCAACCCCAACTCCCCGACCGAGAACTCGTAGAGCTTTCTCATCCAGCTCTCTGATTGAGGTTCCAGCAACTCGGCGGAGAAATCCAGGTCGCCCACGCGTTGGTGCAGCAGGTCTTCCGCTTCTTGCGGTCGGCCCAGGAGACGCAAGCAAGTGGCGGACCAGAGCACCCGCCGGGCACGATTATCGGGTGTTCCGTCGGGGCTCACGGCGATGGCCCGGGCCAGTTCCAAGGCTCGGGCCATCCCACCGGACTCGGCGTGGGCCAACGCGGGGTAAACATTGGCATAAAAGAAACTATTCGAGTCAAACTCGCCGGAGAGCTTGCCAAGGTCCTCCAAAGCTTCACGAAACTCGCCTCGCCAATAGTGCAGGCGCCAGCGGTAATGATAGCCTTCCCATTCGTGGAAAAACGACCCCGATTCGTGGGCCAGGCGGATGGCGGCTGAACGCGCTTTCACCGCCGCCGCAAAATTCCCCATGCTTTCGTGGCACTCCGCTTCGGCGGTGAGGGCTCGCTCGGCTTCGTCGGGGTATAACTCCTGAGCATCGACGGCCAATTCCAACGCCTGTTGGAAGTGTAGCAGAGCGTTTTCGCCACGGGTTCCCTCACTACCGGTGTATACCTCCGCCACCAGACGGTGGGTTATCGATGCCAGGTAGTAAGGGTATACCCCGTAGATGTCGTACCCCATCAGTTCGCGGAGGCTGCGGTCGACTTCGGCAAAAGTCTCAATGCGGCGGGTGCGGTACATGAGCTGGTTGCGAGCCCGAGCCAGGTGCAAGGTCGCCTGCGGGAAAAAGTCGTTGTCGGCGGCACGCAATCGACGAGCCTGCTCATAGCAGGAGATGGCTTCGGTGGGATCATCGAAATGAACCGCCAGCCCGCGGAAGAACCATTCCGCAGCCATACGTGGTTCCCCGAGTGTTTCGGCTCGATTGAATGTTCGGCGAGAATCTTCCAGATTGTTGTTTATGTGTTGTGCCCAGGAGAGCAGGTAGACAGTCTCCAGGTCACCGGCGTCGTCTTCGAGAACCGCCTGTAGATGCTCGAGAGCGGCGGGCGTGTCGGCCCTCATGGAAGCCAGCGCCCGTGCCAGATGAACGAGCCGGGCATCGGCTCCCAGGCGGTCGGCCTGATCGATATCGTCGCTCACCACCTGGGGTTCTTGATAGTCGTGATAGACCAGATGGTCATAGGCGTTTTGAATGAGGCGTGCGGCTTCGCGGCGTCGCCCGCCGATTACGCTGGTTGCCAGCGCCACGGTCATCACCACTGCCACGGATGCGGCGATGATAGCTGTTGTGGCTGCCTTGTGCCGCCTGGACCACTTGAGCAGCCTTTCGATCCGGCTAATCCGCCGCGTCCGGATGGGTCGGTCTTGTGCGAATCGCAGCAAATCCTCTGCCAAAGCGGCGGCGGTGGGATAGCGGCGGGTCGGTTCCTTCTCCATTGCCCGCAGGCAGATGGTTTCCAGGTCCACGGGAATCCGCAGGTCAATACGCCGCAACGCCGGCGGGTCCGCCGAACAGATACAATGAATGATCTGCTCGCGGGTCTCGCCCTCGAAGGGGCGCCGCAAGGTGAGCAACTCGTAGAGGCTGACGCCCAATGAGTATATGTCCGTGCGATGGTCGATCCGGGCATAACCGGCTTCCACCTGCTCGGGTGACATGTAGGCGGGAGTCCCCATCACCTCCCCGCTTAGGGTCATGTGCGGTTCGCCCACCAGATGAGCCAGCCCGAAATCGGTAATGTGCAGGTGGTTGTCCTGCCCCAGGAGCAGGTTCTGCGGTTTGATGTCACGATGGATGACGCCGTTGTGATGTGCATGTTCGAGCCCGTCGGCGACCTCCGCCATAAGGCGGGCGAGGTGCCGGTAATCGTAGCGAGTGCGGTGCACCGTGGTAACGTCCAGACGTGGGGTATCGTCATCGTGAGCGTGGCTGGTGATGTCGCCGCTTCGCAGCCCCAATCCGGTGGGTGGAGTCACCTTGCGGGGGGTCAGATTTGCGACACTGGAATCACAGCGTATGGCACTGTCGAGGCTTTCGCCTTCGATCAATTCCATGGCATAGTAGAATTTGCCGTGCTCTTCGCCCTGGGCATAGACGGGCACGATATTGGTATGGTGCAGGCGTGCGGCGGCTTGGCTTTCACGACGGAACCGGGCCACCGCGGAGCGGTTCCTGCGGGCCACCGAGGGGAGCACCTTCAATGCCACCTCGCGGTTCAAAGAGACCTGCCGTGCCCGATAAACGATCCCCATCCCCCCACGCCCCAGCTCACCCAGCAACTCGAAGTCGTCCAGGCAGCTTCCGATCTCCATGGATGGGGCTTGTGCAACCGACGGTTTGGCAACCCGACCGGAGACGCCGGTGCCGGTGTCCCCGGTGATACACAACGCCTCATAAGCACCTGAACCGAAGGCTTCCCGCAAGTCGGCGGTCAACTGGTCCATGCCCGCATCCAACTCGTCGGGTTCTGGCGTCTCGGCGTTGGGCAAAGGCTGACCGCAATTCGGGCACATACTATTCTCGAGGGGGGTAGTTATGGTCACACATGCGGTGCAGCTTGGGCATACCACTTCCATACCTTCATGAAACCTCCGTCATCATTGCCACGCAAAGAATAGACCGTAAGTCTCGCCCCTTTGACTCGGTCTGGCACTTTGCTCCGTTTTTCAGGGATCGCATATCAAGTCGCCAATTGGATTACTTAGTATGACAGCGCTGGTCCCATTTCCGATCAGATAGTTTTGCGTTTCGACGAATCGCGCTAGGCCCGGCATTTATGCCGGCT
>JAGLWJ010000287.1 GCA_023133475.1 Phycisphaerae bacterium
GAAAAGGCCTAACGAAGAATCCCCCCCCAGTTTCGCCCCGCTGCCGAAGGCGGCGGGGCGAAACTGGGGGGCAAAGACAACCACTCCAATACCCGGCATAAATGCCGGGCCTAGCGCAAACCCGGCACCACGAAACTCCCTCGCCGAAAACGGCACTGGATTGGCTGTGCGGGACACTACACATCTTCGTCGGGATCCAGGGTATCCAGTTTCTGCTTTATACGCCGGAGGATTCTGGACTTTGCCTGGTAGACGCTGGCAGTGCTGATGCCCAGTTGCCCGGCGGTCTCGTTGACCGGTTGACCGGTAAGGACGTGGAGGCGGAAGGCCTCCAAAGTGACCGGCTCCACTTCTGGGGCAATTGCCCGCAATGCCCAGCGCAGGCGGTGCAAACGCCATTCGCGCTCCCAGCGCTCGTCCTGGTCAGCCTCCTTCGCGGCGGTCATATAATCAAAGACCTGTGGATCGAATACCTCTCCCTGGCGAGCCTGTTTTTTGACTTTGCGGGCCATGGCGTGCATCACTGCCGAGCGGAGGTAGGCGCGAAAACGACCCTTGGCTGCGTCGTACTCGAATCCTTCCATGGCTTTGAAGAGGTACATCTCGACCTCCTGCACGATGTCCTCGGCATCGACGGGCGGTGCCCCCCGGAGGCGAGCATAGCGGTAGAGCAGTTCCCCGTAACGCTCGTGGAATTCCTGCCAACTGAGCTGGTCGGTGCGACAGCGCAGCCGCAAAAGCAGAGTCGGGCGTGTGGAGTTCTTGTCAGGCATCCTAACTCATTGTCGCCAACTTGGCGGACAATCACAAGCGCCGGTTTCCGATCAATGTAGGGCGGGTTCCACCTCACTCCGCGAGGTTCCACCCACCCTACGTCTGCAAAAAATGGCAGGTTGGTGTCAAAGTCGAAGCTCCGATATCTATAATATAGGTGGTGACCATCTCTTGAAATGGGCCGAGTGTGAGGAAGGATATGTGAGGCGAGTCCCCGTCGATTGAGGGATTGTCGGAAATCGTGTAGCGCAGGCTTCTAGCCTGCATACTGGTCGGCAAGCTGCGTTTTTATCGGACGAAGCCGTGGCTCCAATTATTAAATCAACAGCCCCTTGAGGGGCAGGGTAGGTTCTTTGGGCCTGGGAGGAAACAGCTTTATGGTGCTGTGGCAAAATCGCGTGAGATCGGCAGGGGCGCGGGGTTTTGCCGGGGAGGTTGTGCTTGTGGCGGCAATAAGTCGCAGGAGGTGCTGATGGTAGTCTGATGAAAACCTCAAGTTCTTGTTAAAGAAGCAGTTAATCCTGTAATTGTGGAAAATCGAAAGTATACATTCAGTAAACCCGTGGTGAGGAGGCAAGCTCAGGCAAACCATCGCGCTAGGCTTGGCATTTATGCCGGGCCTCGCGCAAGCCTGCTCCCACAAACCCCACGCTATTCCGCATATGGGTTTACTGAATATTTACAATCGAAAACACTCTTGGCGCTTATGGAATGCGCATTTCGGTTGGAGGAACTCAGGAGATGAAAACGAACCCATATATAGGATTTAAGCCGTACAACGGCATTGTAGCCAAACCAGCCCGCCGTCGAGCGGTGCTTGTTGGCCTTACCAGCTTGGCTGTGGTCTTGCTACTATCTTTGCAAGCCGCGGCTATTCACAGTCCCAAAGAGTGGTACGACACCTCAACGCTCGATGACGCCGACGGCGACAAAATCGAGGACGTCCTACAAACCATGAGACAAGACGAGCCCGTGGACGTCTTTATTTGCTTCCTCGATGACTGTCGGCCAAACGAACGAATAAACCACATCGTCCTTTGCCTTGGTGGCAAGATTGGATATGCCTCCACGGTGGTCTCCAGCGTGATGGTGACAGGTCTTACACCAGACAAGTTGGCCATCATTGCCCAGTGGCCTGAGGTTGGATACATCCACCTCGACCACATCATGGAACCGCACATGACCACCTCGGGCAAGGCTCTCAAAGCTCACATGTCTACCACCTACAGCCCGAACACGGCGGAAGACCAGGGCTACAGCGGCTCGGGGATCACCATTGCCATCCTCGATACCGGCGTGGATGACCCCGGCGGCGCGGGAACCACGCACAATCACTTGCCGACGGCGGTGAGCGCTCCCGGCGTGGCGGGGCTCTACATCAACGCGAGCAACAATCTGGCTTTTGGCAACCCCGACGACCAGCAAGGCCACGGCACCTCCGTGGCTGGTTGTGCACTGGGCCGGGGCAATGCTAGTGGCAACTATCGCGGAATTGCTCCCGCTGCCAACCTTTTTGACTGCCGCATCACCCCCCCAGGGACAGGGGGCTCCACCAGCGAGAGCAATATCCAGAAGGCGGTGGACTGGCTGACCTGGAACCACAACTCTGTCTCTCCGGCGGTTCGGGTGGCTAACATTTCGTTCGGTAGCTACTGCAAGTCTTCGTACACAGCCCTGACGGCTTCGATTGATGCCCTGGCCAACAGCGGGGTTGTGGTCTGCGTGTCGGCTGGGAATAATAACTCCTGTGCCGGGTGGCCTACGCAGTGTAACGGAGCCCAGAACGGGATGGGATCGATCGCCATCGCCGCACGGGCCATCACCGTAGCCGCCGCAACCCATTCAGGCACGGTGGCCCGTGGTGACGATGTCATCGCCAACTACTCCCGCGTCGGGCCAGGTTCTGGACCCGTTTCCAAGCCCGACATCACCGCCTACGGCAACCAGTGCACACGGGCCTGTCCCACCGGTTGTGTCTCCGGCACCAGCACCAACTACATACAGGCCCCAAAGTACAATACCACCGTTGTCTATCGCAACTTTGGCGGAACGTCGGCAGCCAGCCCCATGGTGGCAGGTGCGGCTGCACTTATCCTCCAGATGAACCCGGCGATGACCGTCCAGGCAGTCAAGAAACTGCTCATGGACAACGCCCAGGACATGGGTGCGGTGGGTCCGGATACCACCTGGGGCAATGGCTTGATGGATTTGGGGGCTATCTTCGTGGCTCCGCCAGCCTGCGATCTGCAAGTGACCACGGTCTCCTACACGCCAAACCCAGTGGTGTGCAAACAACCCGCGACCATAACCGTGACGGTCAAGAACGTCGGCGCGGTCGCAGTCACTAATTTCTCGGTGGACTTCCAGCGTTGGTACTTCGGCCCCAACAGCGCCCCGGCACAGCGCTTCCAGATTGTGGCCTCTCCGGTGAACAACACTGCCGGCGCTCTGGCCGTCAATGCAACGCGGCAGTTCCAAACCACTTGGACACCCGGCGTGTCGGACAAACTTCCGATGAGCCAGCACACTTGCTTCTGGGGCATCGTCAATGCCTCCTGCGACACCAATGCGGGCAACAATGAACGCAACATCAACGCTACCATCGTGGGCGTTAAGAACTACAGTTGCAAGAAAGGCGCCTTCAGCCAGACTGCCAGCCGGGACGGCGTGATCGACTTCAAGTTCCGCATCGGGCACGACCTGCAAGAGCCGGCGGAAGTGATGCTCTGCCTGCAAAACTATGATCCCTACTGGTGGCACGCAGAACTGGAGGTCAACGATTGGGTCTCCCAGGAGTGCCTGTACGCTTGGGTCGATAACCAGGAGTGTGCCGTCTGGGGCACCTTACGCGCCTGGCAACTGGACGAGTGGATGTCGCCTGACACCGTCGAATTACGTGTCGAAGCCCTTCTCTGGGGCGGCGACCCCATTGGAGAGATGAACGTAGTTGCCGATCTCAGCGAGCCACTCGAAGCATGTTGCCTGCTGGATGGAACCTGCGAGGAATACCCCCCC
This sequence comes from Phycisphaerae bacterium, assembly GCA_023133475.1. Classification (GTDB taxonomy): domain Bacteria; phylum Planctomycetota; class Phycisphaerae; order UBA1845; family UBA1845; genus JAAEQG01. The sequence goes on from JAGLWJ010000287.1 coordinate 3,790, forward strand.
GAGGATTGCCCCTATTACGATGGTTTCGTGGTATACGGCACGGGGTGTCTCGGTGATGCCGACAGCAACGGTACCGACGATGCGTGCGAGCAGGCATCCTACTGTGGCGATGGTGTCTGCGATCCGGGCGAGGAACCCTGCAACTGCCCGAGTGATTGTGGAGATCCGACGTGCTGCGAGGTGCCGGGCTTGACCTGCACCAACGGCTGGGACGACGACTGCGACCTGCGCACGGACTGTGACGATCCGGACTGCCTCACTGATCCGGCTTGCATACCCCGCGAGGCCTGCTGCCTGAACGATGGGACCTGCGTGGATCAGACTCTTCTGGAGTGCTTCTGCTCGAACGGCGTGCCCCAGGGGGCCGGGACGGACTGCTCCACCGTGACCTGTCCGCAACCCGGGTCTGAGGCGTGTTGTTTCCAGGATAATAGCTGCCAGGATATGCAGCCGGTGGACTGTCTGGCGGACGGCGGTTTCCCCCAAGGGCTGTGGACAACATGCGCCACTATCGAGTGCCCCGATGGGGACTTCGATGACGACGGCGATGTGGACCTGATAGATTTTGCCGGATTCCAGTTCTGCTTCGGGCAGACTACTCTGCCGTCGGATTGCGAAGTCGATGATTTCGACGCCAACGATATTATCGACCTGGTTGACTATGCTGAGTTTGTGCTACGGTTATCCGGACCGGGTGGACCGTAGTGTTTTTGGGCGGCTGGCCCACCGCTTTAGCGACGGGTGGCCCACCGCTTTAGCGGTGGGGGACTCGAATAATCCCCGCGATTCGTGTACCCCACGGCTAAAGCCATTGGGCACCACCTTGGGCCGGCGGGTGCCCCATCCCGTTTCGCCGGTCCGGAGGACCGGCGAACGGGG
>JAGLWJ010000288.1 GCA_023133475.1 Phycisphaerae bacterium
TTGTCCGTGCCACCCGTTGCCCTGGCCACCCGCCGAGGTGATCCAAAGAGCTCCTAACAAGGGGCGGGTCGAGGCTGAGCCGCCCACCTCTTGAGAGGTGGGCGACACGATCGAGAGCGCCGAGGACATTCACACGGTAAGAGCGCTCATCGGGCAAAGAATCGTGTCCCCCGGGCGAGGAACCTGTCCCAAAACTGGGGAACAGGCTTGTCAACGGGTTAGCTGGTTGCTAAACTGTCATTCATGCCCACGCGGGGTGAAGGCGTGTCGGGTCCGGCATGGTGGATAAGCGAGGTGCATCTACAAGCCACGGGCGGGCGCTTGGGAGTCGTGTTTTGCGAATTGAAATCGTTGGTCGCATCGACCAGCAGGAGACCGTCGCGACAGGCCGGCGAATCCGCGAGCTCACGCGTCTCCAAAAGGTGTACGGGCCGGGGCGCTGGCGCAAACGCAAGGGGATGGCGAAAGTAAAGCTGCCAGATGGTACAATCGTCCGTGCGGAGGTTCATTGGTACGAAGCACACGGTGTTGGACGTAAGGAGTTCAAAATCAAACGGATACTGGAGTAAGGGCGATGGCACGCCAGAAGATTGAGCCGCAATATGTCGTCTGCATCTGCAATGACGTGTATCGTGCGTCACTGCAGGTTCGCAGGCTCTACCGGGTCCTGCCAGATGCGGAGGCTAAGAAACGAGGCTTGCTCAGGGTCATAGACGAGTCGGGCGAAGACTACCTGTTTCCTGCCAAATTGTTCGCTACCGTCGAGCTTCCAGAAGCAGTCGGCAGAAAGCTGGCAAAGGCAAGCTAGCAAGCCGGGTAGGTCAGGTTGAAAACCTGACGCGATAGGCAGGAAGTTGACCTGGACGGTGATGGAACGTTCGCCTTTGCGGTTACGGACGTATCATCCGATGATCCGATGGCTTGGGCTGGTTTAATGTGATACGGACGACAGGTTTGCAACCTGCCCTACGTTGCTTTGGAGGTGGGGAAGCGATTTGATAACGGATGATGGCTTGGACATACGAGCACTGTCATTAATGCCAAATCGTGTCCCCCAGGTCCAACCACCAGTGAACGGACCTGGGCTACCCATCCAAGAAGGAAAGCAACATGAGAGAGTATCCCATTGAGATTCCGCAGCCGGCGCTGACGGATTTCTGCCGACGGCACGATATTCGCAGTCTGGCGCTGTTTGGCTCCGTGCTTCGCGGTGATTTTGGTCCGCACAGCGATGTGGACATTCTGGTCGAGTTTGGCTCGCAGGCCAAGCGGGACTTGTGGGATCACTTCTTCATTAAAGAGGAATTGCAGAAGTTACTGGGCCGTGATGTTGACTTGGTTAACCGCAACGCCCTTCAAAACAGTCAGAACTGGATCAGGAAGCGGGCTATTCTCGAAAACGCGGAGACTATCTATGTTGCGGGATGACGCCTGCATTCTCGATATGCTCGTAGCGGCCCGGCGGCGAAGAGCGTGTATGAGAGGCATCCAAGACAGAACCGCGACCGTAAGGGAGCGGCCCTTGGTAAGCGGGCAATCGCTCCCCCCGCCTCCGCGTTGGCCGCTCCCTTACGGTCGCGGTTCTGCTTGTCATCTGCTTCTCACACACCCTCTCAGCCGCGAATTCCGCGAAAAGTACGCTGACATCCCCTGGCAGGCCATTGCCGGACATCGTGACATCCTTATTCACCAATACGATGCTGTGGACGTTGGTGAAGTGTGGCTAATCGCAAAAGACAGAATCCCGGAGCTGGTTCAGTTCTTGCAGGCCGTAGCCCCACGCCAGGAATGACCAGCCACAGCCAAGCGAGAGGACGGAAAAAAGCAATGTTCACACAGACGATAAGAACGGGTGCCCTGGCCCTGGCAACACTCGCCGCCACAGGATTTGTTGCTCAGCCAAGAGTTTCGGCACAGTGTGACGAGAACAACTACTACTGGGCTGATGGTTCGGGCGATTGGTTTGTGCCGGAGAATTGGCAGCACCAAGAATGGGACCCTGAGTTGGAACAATGCGTTTGGGTTCCAGGAATCCCCGGTGGCGGAGACTACACCTATGTTGCTTCAGGAGCGCCATACATTGCAGCGCCGGGTGCGGGATGTACGTATTTGCAGTTGAACTCACATCTCGGCGTCCTGCCAGGTGGTTCGCTCTCATGTTCAAACCAACGTGTTGGTCTCGGGGGTACGGGGACTCTCGTACAAACCGGGGGGACAAATAATGTCACGAGGGATGTTAGCCTTGGCCACCAGTACCCCAGCTCCTATGGCACATATACACTTAGCGGCAATGCCGACCTGCACGCAGGAAGGTTGATAGTGGGGTGGACTGGCACCGGCAAGTTCACTCAAACTGGCGGCGCAACTACTCTAGTGGGATGCGAAGACGGTGACTCATTGTGGATTAGCGTTGAACCTGCCTCCGAAGGACGATATGAACTGAGCGGTGGGACCCTTTCGATAGCGGGAGCAGGTTTTGTCGGCTGGCAAGGGACGGGGTTGTTTGTTCAGAATTCAGGAACGATGACGGTCACCCCTGGAGGTGGGCTTCCCGGGTTCCTGGTCATCGGTGGCGAAGGAAGTGGGACGTTCACTCAGAACGGAGGAACCAATGATGTTACCGGGGATGTCGGGATTGGCCGTTACCCTGGCTCGTCACCCGACTCGGCAGGCACATATACACTTAGCGGCAATGCCGACCTGCACGCAGGAAGGTTGATAGTGGGATGGACTGGCAGTGGCATCTTCACTCAAACTGGTGGCGCAGTCGCTCTCATGGGAAGCCAGGATGGCAGTTCACTCTGGATCGGTGTGGGCGTTGATGCCGATGGGCGGTACGAAATGAGCGCGGGCACGCTATCGGTCGGGGGAGTCTGCATCATCGGTTCTGGTGGGACTGGTACGTTTGTCATGGATGGCGGGACAATTAACGGCACCACCGCGAACGCCCGTATGATCGTCAACGGCAGCACGGGCACGTTGACCGGCGCCGGAACGTTCAACATCGCCGTTACCTACGAGTCGCCGAAGTTGTACGGCGCGAACGGCGATCAGAGCGTAGATGTGACTTTCCCGCCCAACGGCCTGACGGCCGGGGGCTCATACGATGTGACGCAGCTCACGCCGGCTGACTTTGCGGGCGGAACAGTCATTGGTCTGCTGCCATCGTCCGTCTTCGACGTAACCTTCGAAGGGTCATTCGTTGGCGATTTCGAGCTCGCCATACCCTACGATGACGACGAGGTCGCTGCGCTTGGCGCCTCCGAAACGGAATTGGCGGTACTTCGCGAGACCGGCCCGGAGACATGGGAGTTAGTAAACAACCTTGAGCTCGACCCCAACAACGATTACATCTACATCCATCAATGTGCCGTTTTCGGCAGATATGCTGTTGTCGCACCACTACAAATCGTGACGGTGATTGTCCACGGCTATCAGTCCGACGGGACCGTTCCGCAATGGACTTACGACATGCAGAATGCGATCGTTGATCGGACTGCGGACAGCTACGCTGAGATCGACGTAGTCGTATTCGACTGGGCCGATGCGTCGACCCACGGCGTGTGGGAGCCGCCTCCATGGGGACCTGAGAAAGCAAGCGATGTGCTCAAACGGGAAGCTGGGCGCTTGGTCAACGAACTGCTCCTCTGTAATCTGGTTACCGATGATCCTAGCTGTCACGTGCACTTGATAGGCCATAGCCGCGGCGGATCGTTGGTCAGCTACGCTGCCGCCCTGCTGAACCGGCACTTTGGGCGGCGCGTTGTCAACCACATGACAATACTGGATGGCATTGACCAAACGTGCTCGGGCCTTGGCGAGTACCTGCGCGACCCAACCATCTGCGGCAGCGGCGCGGATTGGACGGACAACTACTACAGCAATGACCTCTTTCTCCATGGCCATTACCGGACGGATGCCGATTACAACATCGTGTGGGACTATCCGCACGGAGGTTTTGCCGAGCGCTATACTCAAACCATCATTAACACCGGTTCGGAGGAAGGGTACTACTGGAGCTTGGGAGGTGGTGGGTGGCTCAACAGGCCCCGCCCCGGACGAGCCCCATGTTCCCAATGGGAAATCGAGACCGTTATCAACGGCGACTTCGAAACGGAGGACCTTCTGAGCTGGTCCGCACCACTTGGGACTCCTTCGGTGGTCCCGCACGGACCCGACAACTACGTTTGCGAAATGGAGGAGCAATCGTCCGTGGCGATTAGTCAGAGCATCATCACCGCCGCACACGCACGTTTTCTTCTGTTCGATTTTGCATTCACCGTTCCAGGTGATGGAGACTACCTCACCGTGACGTTGGGTGGGACAACGATCTTTACCTTCCTCGGAACGGACTTTGAGTCGAGCGACCTGGTCAGTTCCGGGCCCATCGACATTTCCGCCTTTGCCGGGCAGACATCGTGCGAGTTGGTCTTCACGCTTGACAGCGTGGGTGAACCAGGTGCAACCGTCCTTCTCGACAGTGTTGAGGTCATCGTTGCGGGGGATCTAGATTTCGACGGCGACGCGGATCTGGATGACTATGTCAACCTTGCGGATTGTTTGGGCGGACCGGGCGTGACTGCTCCGCCGGATGGGTGCTCGCCGGAACAGTTCACCGTAGCGGACGTGGATGGCGATGAGGACGTCGACTTGGCCGACTATGCTTCTTTCGGGGTCTGGTTCACCGGGAGTCCGCCAGGACTCTTGGGCGACGCCGACGGGGACGGCGACGTTGATCTCGCCGATTTTGCCTTCCTACCCGACTGTCTGACTGGTCCAGATAACCCGCCCTACTCGCAAGGCTGCGAGGCGTTCGACTTCGACTACGACGGTGACCTGGACTTGTACGACTTCGCCGCGTTCCAGGCAGCCTTTACCGGGCCATAGGTCCAGGGTTGGTCTTCGGGAGCAAGTGTGGCCATCCCAATGAGTACCGCGACCGTCCGCCGCTGGATACGCTTGAACATGCCAGCCGCCGATCTACGTCAGCGGTGCCGAGCACGACGGGTCGGGCCAGCCAGCCGGACCACGTCGTTGATTCGCTTTTGTGACGAGCGTACAATAACCCACAATGGCAGATAAGGTCAGATAACCAGCGATGGGTGAGCTGTTCAACCGGATTCGCGGCGCTGTGGCGGGTGGCATGGCCCACGCTT
>JAGLWJ010000289.1 GCA_023133475.1 Phycisphaerae bacterium
TCGGGTCTGCGGACCCGACCTACAAACTAATGCGATTGCCGCGGTGCATAGATTACCATCGCACTTAGCAGCAGACCGCCAGCCAGACACATCAGAATCGTGCGGGTCGGTTCATGGCAGAAGATGCTGTCGTAGTCGGCGGCAGGCAACTTGCCGACTAGCCCAGCCACAACGCCGGGGGGCTCTACGGGCGTGAGTGCGACCGGAGCAATCTCAACCACTTGCTCGGGAGCGAGGACAACTGGGACCGTAAACTCATGAGGGTCGCGGTAACCCAACTCACGCCGGGCTACGCGGGCAATGGCGGCAGGATCATTCTGTAAGGCCTCAAGACGTCGGCGTTGGAGTTGGAGCAAGGCCCGAGCCCGCTCAAGCTCCGCTTGCTCGACCTGCTCGGCATAACGCAACGCCTGGTAATCACGCCAGATCGGCAACAACACGCACGGGGCAAACACCACCGCAGCCATACCAACCAACACCACAAACATCCCATTCCCCCGGTTCGAAGGCGGGGCAGCCTGTCCTTCCTCCAGAGTGTTGGGGCTGCTGGCGGTCATTTGTTCCAGAACTTCCCACCATAAACAGCACTGTCGCCGAGGTGATCCTCGATCTTGAGCAGGCGGTTGTACTTGGCGACGCGGTCGGATCGGCACAGGCTTCCGGTCTTGATCTGCCCGGCATTGGTTGCCACCGCGATGTCGGCGATGATGGTGTCCTCCGTCTCGCCGCTACGATGCGAGATCACCACGGTCCACCCGTTGCGCTTGGCCAACTCGATGGCTGCGAAGGTCTCGGTCAGCGTGCCGATCTGGTTCACCTTGATCAGGATCGAGTTGGCTGACTTCTCCTTGAGGCCTCGAGCCAGCCGCTCGGTGTTGGTCACAAACAGATCGTCGCCGACCAGTTGCACCCGGTCACCCAGTTGTGCGGTCAGCTTGGCCCAGTTCTCCCAGTCGTCCTCAGCCAGCCCGTCTTCGAGGCTGCGGATGGGATACTTCTCGCACCAGCCGGCCCATACGTCGATCAGCTCGGAGGCGGGGACCAGTTTGTCCGGTGCGGACTTGAAGAACCGGTATTTGCCCGCTTCCTTGTCGTACATTTCGGAGGTGGCGGGGTCCAGGGCGATGAAGATGTCCTTGCCCAGTTTGTACCCGGCTGCCTTGACCGCCTCGGCGATGACCTCGAGTGCTTCGTCGTTGCTCTTGAGGTTCGGGGCAAAACCGCCCTCATCGCCGACGGCAGTGTTGTAGCCTTTCTTGGCCAACACTTTTTTGAGCGTGTGGAACACCTCCGCCCCCATGCGCAGGGCTTCGCTGAAGCTCTCCGCTCCCCACGGTTGAACCATGAACTCCTGGAAATCGACGTTGTTGTCGGCGTGGCTGCCGCCGTTGAGGATGTTCATCATGGGCACGGGCAGCACATGGGCCGACGCACCGCCCAGATAGCGGAACAACGGCAGGTTGGAAGACATGGCTGCTGCTTTGGCGGTGGCCATCGAGACCGCCAGAATCGCATTGGCGCCCAGTCGTCCCTTGTTTGGCGTGCCGTCATGTTCGATCATGACCATATCGATCAATTCCTGATCGCGGGCGTCGAGCCCCAGGACAGCCTCCGCCAACTCGCTGTTGACATTCTCGACAGCCTGAAGCACACCTTTCCCGCCGTAGCGGTTGGCATCGCCGTCGCGTAGTTCGACGGCTTCGTGCTCACCGGTCGAGGCGCCGGATGGGACGGCGGCTTCGCCGACGCTGCCGTCCTCCAGCATCACGGTGGTGGACAACGTCGGGTTGCCGCGGGAATCCAGTATTTCGATGGCATCAATCTGCACGATAGTTGTGGGCATGGTGTTCTCCTAACCTCAGACAACCGGTTGACTTCCTGTTCAACCGAAGCATCTCGGCCACTCCAGTACAGCCGCAACATGCAATATAGGTTCCGTGGCGGACGGGTCAAGCGTGCCCCCGCGCAGATGTAGGGCGGGTTCCACCCGCCATCCTACGTCAAGAAACCGCCCCATGCCAAGAAGGCGGGTAAAACCCGCCCTACAGGATTGGCCGCTCCCTTACGGTCGCGGCACTGATCGGATTTCTCTTGAATGTGAGGTTCAGTTTCGGTAACCTTATTAGGTTAAGGGGTTTGTCCAATAAAAACGCGGCTTATCGGCGTAAATCTCCAGTGAACCTGTGATGGGGAAGCAATCTCTGACATTGCGTCGGGCTAGGCCCGGCATTGATGCCGGGTAAGAAGCGCGATCATTCTGCGGAAGAGCCGTCTTGAAAAATACGCATTCCCGCAGTTGCGCAGTTGCGCAGACTCCCGGGCGGCGACTGGAACCATAAAGGCGAACCCAAAGGTTGTAAACGAACGGCTCTGCGGCCGGCTGATTAGCCCGGATATTTCACCGCAGAGCACGTATGTGTCACAGAGCACAAAAAAAAGGAGCCCCAAAATGCACGTAACAAAACTGGTTGGAGTTGTCTTGTTTGTGATGTTGGTCTCGGCGGTTCATGCCCCGCAGGCCGACGCTGCCCCGTCACCACCGACGTATCAGGGGCAGCTCAAGCTTGAAGGGTCGCCGGTCACCGGGCAGGCGGATTTCGAGTTCACCATCTACGACGCCGAGGTGGGGGGCAACATGATTAGCATGGTTAAGCCGGTGTTCAACGTAGAGGTCGTTGACGGCTTATTTACCGTGGAACTGCAGACGGATTTTTCCCCATCGACGGTTTTCGCCGGTTACCCGCGCTGGCTGGAGATTGAGGTTGCCTGGCCTTCCGGAAGCGCCTTTGCAATGTTGGATCCGCGGCAAGAGATCACCCCTGCCCCGGTGGCGTATTATGCGTTCGACGCCCCCGGTGGCGGCGGGGAGTCGCCGTGGGAGATCGTCGGCAGCGATATCCACTACACCGACGGGTTCGTCGGAATCGGCACGGACAATCCCGGGCATAGTTTGCATGTCGTGGCTGATGCTGCTTCCGGCGTTCGTGCGATTTTCGGCGAGGCAACCGCTTCCACCGGGACAACTTACGGCATCTATGGGCTAACCGAGAGCACCGCCGGGCGCGGAGTCTACGGGCACGCTGACTCACCCACCGGAACAACTTACGGCATCTATGGGCTAACCGAGAGCACCGCCGGGCGCGGAGTCTACGGGTACGCTGACTCGTCCACCGGGACAACTTACGGCGTCTATGGACGCTCAGCGAGCACCGGCGGGCGAGCTGTCTACGGATACGCCACCGCCGCTTCCGGAACCACCTACGGCGTGTACGGGAGGTCCTCCAGCCCCAGCGGTAGGGGTGTTTACGGATCGAACAGTAACGGTGGTTATGCCATCTATGGTTATGCTTCGGGGGAGGGCAGTTGGGCCGGTTACTTCTCCGGTCGCGGCTACTTCTCGCAAGACGTCGGCATCGGCACGACCAGCCCCGACGCACCGTTGCACGTCGCCGGTGGGAATAACTGGGACGTGGCCAACAGCGAAGGCGATTTCAAGATCGGCAATAGCTTGTATCGGTTGAAGATGGGTGTCGCGTTGTCAGGTGGCGGCGCGGGGAGCGCCCGCATCTTTGCCCAGGGCGGCAGCCACAAACTCACCCTGGGGTCCAACCAGACCGATGTGCTCACCGTCATCGAGACCGACGGCGGCGCGGTGGGTATCGGGACCGCCAACCCGGAAGAACGCCTGCATGTTGCTGGAAAGCTGAAGGTCGAGGGCACCGGATATGTCATCGATGCTGAAGGCGGCGTCTACGGGGTGCGTGGAAATGGCAGCAATTCCGGGGTCCGCGGAGTGGGTGGTAGTTATGGCACCTACGGTAGCGGCGACATTGCCGGAGCTTACGGTTATAGCAGTGGCGGCAAGGGCGTGTACGGCTACAGCGGCAGCGGTATCGGGGTGAAGGCCAAAAGTGGCGGCACAAGCACCAGCCATCCGGCACTCCATGTCGAAAACACCGCCGCTTCGGGCATCAACATCGTCTCGACCGGCACCAGTTCCGATGCCAACCTGGTTATCGCAAACAAGGGCACCGGCGACATCATCAAGGGCTTCAGCGGTGCCAGCGGCGGCGACCTGGTGTTTCGGGTGGCTAACGACGGCAGAACTTCGGTGAGCGTGTTGCACATTACCGGTGGTTCCGACCTGGCTGAGCGCTTCGAGGTCGGCGGTGCAACCCGACCCGGGATGGTGGTGGCGATCGACCCGGATCATCCCGGCAAGCTGTGCATCGCTAGCGGAGCCTACAATCGCCGGGTGGCTGGCGTGATCAGTGGTGCCAATGAACTGGCGGTCGGGATGGTGCTGGCGGACCTGCCCGGAGCGAAGAATTCCCAACCGGTCGCGCTGTCCGGGCGAGTCTGGGTATATTGCGACGCGACCGAAAAAGCCATCGAGCCGGGGGACATGCTCACCACCGCCGAGCGCCCCGGATACGCCATGGCGGTCACCGACTACGACCGCGCCCACGGGGCTGTCATCGGGAAAGCCATGACCCAACTCGAAAAGGGCGAAAGCGGGCTGGTCCTGGTTCTGGTAAACCTGCAATAACAAAACCGGTGTAAGGAGATGCAACCATGATGAAGATCATGAATAAAATTTTGAAGGCAATTCCGACAATCGCGCCGGTTGTGACGTGTGTGGTGTTGTTTTCGTCACCGGTGTTGGCTGACGAACTGGAAAAGCACCAGGTCCGCGCCGCGGTCGAGACCTGGGTGCGGCACGTGACCACCTGCGCCGATCTGGAGGCTGGTGTCGAAAGCATGGAGCCTCACAAGGTCGAGGGGCGGACGGTCGGCTACATCGCACATCTGTCCGATGGTGGTTTTTGTTTGTGCGGGGCGGACGATCTGGTTTATCCGGTGTATCTGTACAGCCCGCGGGGCACTTATGACCCCACCTGCCCGGGCTATCAATACATCCTGTGGGAGATCGGCGAGCGGCTGACGAGTCTGGAGCAGGGCTTGGCAAAGCGAGACCCGAAGCTGGAGCAGTATGAGACGGCGTTAGCCCGGCGTGCGAGCTTCTGGCAGGAACTGATCGCCGGGCGTGTTCCCGAGCGTGAGGCGGGGGTGGACGATGGTGACCGGGCTGATCCGACCAGCATGGAACTCCTGGAGACTTCGTACTGGCATCAGGGGTCGCCGTATAACGATTGGTGCCCAGGCCCGCCGTCCGGGGCGGACGAGATCGTCGCGGTGGGTTGCGTAGCCACTGCCATGGCTCAGATCATGTATTACTGGCGCTGGCCTAATACGGGGGTGGGCAACACGTATGTTTATTACCACTGGCGCCACCGGGCCACCTGGGCGTATGAACCGCTGGCCACCCAGCCGGCGATTCCCGCCAGTCTGAGCGGGCGTCTCGAATGGGTTTCATCAGGCGGCGGGCAGTTAAGAATGAAGGGATACTGGGACAGCAGCATGTACGCCGCGAGGAACATCGACACCAGCCCCGAGTATCAGACCGCCTTCGACAACCTCTGGGGCACGCTTACCGAGGACCAGACCTATTGCCCAGCCAATTTCGGCACCGCCACCTATGACTGGCATCTGATGGAGGATGACCATCAAGACCCGGTCGACCCCGGTGACACAGCCGTGGCGGAGTTGTGCTACCATGCCAGTGTGGCTGTTGAGATGAACTACGGGCTGTGGGAGTCCGGGGCTTTTCTGAACCACCCCGGCAGGAGGGACGTTTACGATGCCATGCCCGCCTACTTCCGCTACGACTCCACCATCGCCTGGGGAGGGAGGAACATCACTACGATGACCACGGAGATTCAGTGGCTTCGCCCGCTGGAGTTTGCCGGGCACAGGCCTGGGGGTGGCGGTCATGCGTTCGTGATCTGCGGTTATGACAAGAGCACCGACCCGGACCGCCAGTTCCTGATCAACTTCGGATGGGGCGGAGGAAGCACCGAATGGTATACCTGCGATAGTGTTGCTTATACGATCGATCAGGAGCATGTGACCCGCATCGCCCCCAATAGCGGGGTGAAGTTTGTGGGTGGCCCGTGGGGGGGTGACGGCTCGCCGGGCACGCCGTACTACAGCCTATACTATGCGCTGTTGGGCGCCGCCGATTACACCACGCTCATATTCAAAGCCGGCTCAACCAATACCTTTACGGGAGCTTCGCTGGAGATCGATCGGCCTTTGACGCTTAAAGGGTATAACGTAACCATAGAGAAGCAATGAATGACAATCGCAGCCGCCGGGCTGCCCTTACATAACAAGAGGATACGAAGATGCATTCGTTACGACAATCAATTTGGTTGTTGGGTTTGGTTGTGCTGCTGGTGTTTGCGGGCCCCACGTGGGCCGACGCGACAGCGGGCGGGGTGGTCTCAGCCGATGTCGAGGATCAAATTGTGCCCTTGGGGCCTGTGGGGAATCCACCCCGGGCGGACTTGGAACTGTATTGGTTCACCATCGATTGTGGTGGAGGGGCGTCATACAACGCCAATGGGCTGGAGCTGTCCGGGACCATCGGTCAGCCTGACGCCGGCGTGCTGACCAGCGGGGACCTGGAACTGACCGGCGGATTCTGGTTTGCAGCCCCACCGACCATGGCGACATTGAAGCTGAGCGTCCCGCAGGATACCAGGAGCCTGTGGCGTTCCGGCAAGAACGCTATTCTGCTGACGTTCGATGGTGACATCGAGTTGCCCAAGCCCTGTGACATCCTGATCCGGCAACTGCGGGACAATGGGAACTACGGTGTGGATATGTCGGCAAACTTCACCGTCAGCCTCGAAGACGAGTTCGGCAATGCCGACACCACCAAGCTGCTGATCAAGGAGACCGGCACGGCGCTGGGCAACACGCTGTGGATCGGAGTCCAGAACATTGGCGACTGGGCCAATGTCCAGCCATTCACCTTGAGATATGCGGTCCAGGTCGGCGACGTGAACAACGACGGGCGAGTGATGTCCAACGACCTCAGCCCCATCTTCCCCATGATCCCGACAGCCGGGGCGTCTGCCACGGAACGTCGTGACATAAACGGCGACGGGCGAGTGATGTCCAACGACCTCAGCCCGGTGTTCCCGAACATCCCGTCGGCTCCGGTGCCCAAACCGACCGGGCACGGGCTCTAGGCGGGATAATTCACGAACGCGGATGTAGGGCGGGCGAAACCCACCACGCCGCCTAATAAGTCCAAAGTCCCTGGTCCAAAGTCCAAAGTTGGAAACCAGCGAGACTTTGGACTCGTCCTTGGTTGGTGGGTTCCACCCGCCTTTGTGGCATGACGCGCCGGCTTACGTGATCTCGCTTGACATGCGGTAGCGTCTCATGGAAACCTCCGACGATATCTATTATAATAGACTTGCACGGCAACGCGAAGAAGAGGGAGCGTGCTCCCGATATGGAGGAAAGACATGAGCATCAAGGAACTCCGTCAACGGGCCAAAGAGCGTATCGAGCACCTCTCGGAGGGAGGCCTGAAGTCTGCGTTGGATTACCTCGACTTTCTGGAAATGCGCGAGGAGGAAGACGCCACGGAAGAACTGCTCCGCATCCCCGGCTTCGAAGAGGGCATGGAAAGGGCTGAACGGGATATAGCCGCAGGCAGGGTAACCGATTGGCGCAAGGCGCGTCAGGATGTTTAGGGTCCAATTATCAGACGAAGCCAAGCGTTTTTATGTAGAGGCAGAACGTTCACTGGCAAGGAAACTGGCCCGTTGCTTCCTGCGACTCGAACAAGAACCCCACCGCTCCTCCAACATCAAACCATTGAAGGGCAAATGGAAGGGCTACTACCGCTTTCGCGTGGGGGATCACCGGGTGGTATATCAGGTGGACGACGACGCCCAAGTGGTAACCGTGGCGACCATCGCACACCGAAGGGAGGCGTACCGATGAGCAGGGCAATCGCATCTAGTTCGCCGCAGAGCAGGCGGAAAATGGAAAATGGGGGGATGCGAGACATTGTCGTTGGGTG
>JAGLWJ010000029.1 GCA_023133475.1 Phycisphaerae bacterium
CTAAAGCCATGGGCCACCCAACCACAAAGAGGACCTTTCTTGGCGATCGTTGCGGGGATAGATGAAGCCGGCTATGGCCCGTTGTTAGGGCCTTTGGTGGTCACGGGCGTCGTGTTTGAGGTCCCCGATTCGTTGGTGGGGGCAAGTCTGTGGGGCACACTCAAGAGAAGCATCTCCCAGCGGGCATCGGTTAAGGAGCTTCGCTTGCCGGTCCTGGACAGCAAGAAGCTGTATTCGACCAAAACAGGGCTGGGCGGGTTGGAGCGGGCGGCGTTGGTGATGCTCAAGACCGGCGGGCAGTGCCCGAGCACATTGGGGCAACTGCTCGGGTTGGTGGCGCCGCGGGTGTTGGATGATCTGCCGGCATACCCGTGGTATCGGGAGTTTGACAGGAAGCTTCCGGTCAAGTGCTCCGAGGGGGAGATTGCCACGCGGGCCAACGCGGTCGGTCGAGATATGGTCTCCACGGCTGTGTGTATGAGCGCGGTGCTCAGTGAGGTGCTTTTGGAGGGGCATTACAATCGTCTGATTGCCGACGTGCGCAACAAGGCGGTAGTCTCGTTGAGTCTGGTGCTTCGCCTTGTGCAGCAGGTTTTTTCGCGCAGTGGCGGCCAAGGCGTGCATGTCCACGTTGATCGTCAGGGCGGCCGGACGCATTATCGCGAGCAGCTTTTGTTGTCGTTTCCGGATTATCACCTGCGGATTGTCGAGGAGGGCGAGACGCGCAGTGCCTACGAATTGACCCGTGCAACCACCTGTCACCAACTGGATTTCGTCACGGACGGCGAGAGCCGGCATCTTCCCATCGCACTGGCCGGCATCTACAGCAAGTACATCCGCGAGTTGCTTATGGGGGCTTTCAACGCCTTCTGGGGCAGGCAAGTGAGCGGTTTGAGGCCTACTGCCGGATACTATACCGACGCCCGGCGTTTTCTTCACGACATCGAAGGTGCCGTCGAGTCGTTGGGAATCGATCCTACTTTGCTGGTCCGGTCACGTTGATCGGTAAAACGGCGGGTGAAACCCGCCCTACGTTTCTCACCGGCGGGGACGCCGGTGCCACCGACTTTGGACTTTGGACTTTGGACTGAACGGCGGGTGGAACCCGCCCTACTCAACGACCGAAGAGGAAGAGCAGCGGTTTCTCCAGCCTCCCACGCCAGGCACGTTCATTGTGGCCGGCGTCGGTGTCTTCAAAGTGCATGAAATCCTTGCCGTCGGCCCACCCGGTCTCACGGAGCAGGTTCGCCATGCCGCGGGTGAGCGGGGCACCGTCCTGCCACGATCCCGCAGTGCCGCTGTCCACGTACAACCGGACGGGAACCTTGCCGACCTTCCTCACCAGGCCCTCGTACCCCCGAGCGCTTTTGTCCGAGAATCCAAAAGCCGGCGACAAACATGCCGCCATCCCAAATGTCTGTGGGTTCAGCAAGGCCGCCTGCATCGAGATCAGCCCACCCATGCTCGAGCCCATCAAGGCGGTATGCCGGGCATGGGGCAGTGTGCGGTAATCGCGGTCGATCCGCCGTTTCAGGTCGCCCTTTAGAAACTGGATATATTCATGGTCGGTGTCGGAGAGGATGTTGTTGCCAGGCCCGTATTCCCGCATCCGCTGCGGGGTGTTGGCTATGCCCACCACGATGAACGGTGCAACCTTGCCCGTGTTGATCAGGCGGTCCGCGGTCAGGTTGACACACCAGCCGCCGTGCCCGAACGGTTCCGTGGGATCGTCCCAGCAGTTCTGCCCGTCGTGTATGTACAGCACCGGATACCGCTGCTCGCGGTCTCGGTCATACCCCGGCGGCAGGTAGATGTACACATCGCGTGGCGGCAGGCGGCTGGAGGAGGGTTGGAACCCGGGGATCACCTCGATACGTCCGCGGGTGTCGGATGCTTCCACCGCCAACGCCGCCGGTTTGCCCGAGCGGCTGGTCAGGCTCCAGGCATGGGGGTCGGTAATGGTCTTGGGCTGATCGCCCCTTTGCACCTCGAAGGTGTATGCCATACGCTCGGGGAGCTTTGCCCGATCGAGGCTGACCGCAAACACCGGGCTGCCCTTCGCCGGGCGGCCCAGCTCGTACCCAGCCTGTGAGCCGTAGCCGAGAATCTGCACGAAGACTTCCGAAGCCTGCTGATCTGCGTACACGAACGTGACCGAGGACGCGGTGAAGAGCGGCATGGGGTGTTCGGAGAACCACTTGCCCAACATGTCAGCCACACCGGCTCGGCCTACAAGCGATTTGAGGAGTTGCTTGAGCACGGTGGGATGCTCGACCCTGCCGGCCATCTCCACCGGCTTCGGGGGGGAGACGGCCCCGCCGGGCTTATCCGGAGGTTCGATGCCAAGATACAGGATGGCATTTTGGTATCCGGGCGTTTTGTGCGGGTTATCCGGGTCGGTAGTCCACCTCTGCCCGTCGAGCACGAACTTGTACTCGAAGCGTCCTTTTCCCAGAATGAGGCTGGTAGCAAATGTGTTGCCCTTATCCGGCCCTTGCATGGTTTGGGCATGTGGGTCCCAGGCGTTGAACGTGCCTGCCAGGTGCACGGTTCTGATGCCGGCGGGCGCTTTGAGGCGGAAGGTCACCCGGTATTGGTTCCCGCCCAAGTCGAGAATCTCCGTCGAAGCCGGCAAGTCAACCGCTCCGATCAGCACCAAAACGCCGCACAACCACACTCGTGAAAAACATCTTGCATTCCTCATTTAATCTCCTCCTGTTCACCCCACAAAGACTACATAACCATCGGGCAGGCTGTAAACCTGTTGCGCCGTGAAAGCTTGGGGACGGGAAACGTGATGAATTGAGAATTGAGAATTGAGAATGTCAGACCTTCTGATCTCTAGCCCGCATAATGAAGGTTGACGCGTCACCAGGTTGAAAACCTGCCGTCCGCGTCTCAATCAGCTCTTGAGCCGTCTTAGCGCCAGACGCAAGTCATGAGCGAAATCGTGCAGGGTTTGGTCTCCACATGCAGGCTGGTCGAGTTCCAGATGTGGCACGATGTCCCGAGCGTATTCAACACCTCCAAACAGGGGAATAATCCCCGTGGACTTGAAGGCTTCACGAAGAGCCGCTTTGTAACGCCCTCGCTCACACTTGTATGGAACCGCTGACGGCGTTGCAGCGTGATCCACTCCCTGTTGCAGCGCCTGGGCATCAAGAAACCATCGCTCAATATGCGGATCAGGAACGCCTATGGTGATTTGGTCAGATGAGAGCCCATAATCCTTGGCTTTGCGAAGAACTTCTTTCTTTCGGGCATTGGCTGTCTGACAGTTTCCATCCAGCAACACCACCACAAGCGGGCAGGAAATGTCGATTCCCTTCCGCACATCGTGCAAATATGAGCGCAACCCGGTCAATACTGCCCCTACTCCGCGTCTGTTCACTCGGAATTCCGGTTTGGCATCCTCCGGCCCCCAACCTTCCTCACGCGCCAAACGCTTTATCAAGGCTTCGAGGAATCGCTCGTGAGCGGCGTCCTCCACAAAGCAGAGTATCCTCAGCCTACCCACCGAAGTCCCCACGAATGATCCTTTCCATTAGATCGGAAGGTGCCGACTCCTCCTCTTCGGGGGTCAACGCCGAGGCAATTTCCTTTCGTTTGAACAAGGAGCCCATCTCCTCGGGGAATGGCTCGAAGGCTGCCCCATGTCGCCCACTTCGACAGAGCAGCAGCGATTCCGCGGAAACGTATTCAGCCAGAATGGGGCTATGGGTGTTGACAATGATCTGAAAAGCACAGGTTGCCCCGATGTTTTCGAGAATCTGAGCAACCGTTCCGATCCGGCGTGGATGCACGCCGTTTTCGGGCTCCTCGAAGCCGATAGTCGTTGCCGGGGTGTGCGGTTGAAGAATAGCCAGAAGACCGAGCAACCGCAGAGTTCCTTCCGACATCACACGGGCAGAAAACTCCGTACCACCCTCTTTGATGGATAAACGCAACAGCCCTTCCTCATTCTTTTCCACATCGACTTGCTCTACCACCGGAAGAATATGCCGAAGCGCCTTGCACGTTGCCTCGAACTGCTTTGGTGCTCTGGACTTGAGGGTGTGGAAGAAGGCTGCAAGGTCCTCCCCGTAATGCCCTGGAACCGATATCACCTTGAGATCGCTCTCCGCCCGCATCACCCGCGGTTCGAGGTAGTAAAACCGCCAACCGGACAGTTCTCGCTTGAAGGCTTCGATGTGCGGGTAATGCGGCGCGTAGTGGGGGCGCGAAACCACTGTATATGGCAGTCCAACATCGAATTCAGTGGGCCGCGAAGCTTGCCCCTCGAGACGAAGGCGGATAACCCGTTTTGCCTCCTCGCCTTCACAAGAAAGAAAAGGCTTGCGTGACTTGCTGGGCTTGCCGTCGTGCCGAAGAGCCGAAAGGTTTTCATCCAGAACACAAAGAATGTTGTCGCTGGGGCGATACTCAATCTCTATGCGATATCGCAGCAGTTGCTCGACCACTTTGGCTGGATTGTCAGGCTTGGCACCGTCAAACTTCCTGCGCCGACAGGCAATCTCCTCTTCGGTCTCACGTACGGTGGGCTCGCTCAACTCGACATCGACCTCTATGGAGAAACACAGGGATTCGCGGGTGAGTGCTTCACGCAACCCGCCAAGGCCAAAGGTGAAAGCCTCAATGATGCGCCCGCGATGTTGGCGGAAAGCCTCTTCGAGCGTTGGAGAAAGAGCCATCCTCGAAACCAGGCCCAACGCATCCAGCAGATTGCTCTTTCCCGAGGCGTTGGCACCTATAACCACCGTCAATGGATGTCGAAAATCGACGGTGACGTCCTTCAAAGATTTGTACCCGCGAATGCGAACTCGTCGAATCATGAGAAAAACTCGCCGGCGATCCCATTCATCCAATGATGCCACAAAGAATGATCACACCTGCCCGAGCAAGCACCAAGCTGCTAGAGACGGCGGCGACGACGTGGACGGAACTTACTGCCCAGCGTTTTGGTCGGGGCGGATCGCGGTGCTTCCCCTGCCGGGCCCCGATCGGAGAAGACTGCCTGCTGATAGCGTGGGGTCGCTGCCGCCTCTGGCTGCGGAGGCCTATCCTCCTCGAACACCCGCGGAACAAACCCGGGATACTTCTTTTCCTCGATGAGTACGTTGATCAGCTTCTCGATTTGGGTCAGTTCCTTGCCCTGATCGGGAGTGACAAAGGTAATAGCTTTGCCGCAAGCCCCCATGCGTGCGGTTCGCCCGATGCGATGCACATAGGCTTCGGTATCCTGCGGAAGATCGTAGTTGATAATATGGGTGATTGCCTGGACATCAATACCGCGTGAAACCAGATCGGTGGCTACCAGCACCTTGAACCGGTGCTTGCGGAAGCTGCCCATGATGCGTTCTCGGCGTTTTTGCATCAGGTCGCCGTGAAGCTCCTTGGCGGAGATGCCGATCTCGTGCAGGCGGCGGGCGAGTTTATGGGCACCGGCTTTGGTATTCGTGAAGATGATGGTCAACTCCGGGTCTTCCTCCTTGAGCACCGTCTTCAGCAGGCGGAACTTATCCCGAGCATCCACGCTACAGCAGAACTGCTCGACCTCATCCACCACGATTTCATCGCGCGAAATATCCACCGCCACCGCGTCGGTGGCAAACTGCTGCGTCAGGCGCCTGATCTCGTGCTCCACGGTGGCTGACACGAAAATGGTCTGATGCGGCTGCCTTACGTGGGTGAGGATATCGCGGATGGCGTCGCGGAAGCCGATGTCCAGCATCCGGTCCACCTCGTCCAGCACCACTGCTCGCAGGGTGTCGAACTTGAGCACCTTACGCTGGAGGAAGTCGAACACCCGACCGGGCGTTCCGACCACGAAATGCGGCTTTCGGCCAAGATAGTGGACCTGGGTGCTGATCCGCTGACCACCATACACCGGAACACCGCGGAGATCGGCAAACTGGGCAAGCCGGCGAATCTCGTCACAGACCTGGACAGCCAACTCCCGCGTGGGCGTCAGGCAAAGCATCTGCAACGACCCCGCCGGATCGCAGCGCTGCAACAACGGCAGGGCAAAAGCCGCCGTCTTGCCGGTGCCGGTCCGAGCTTGCCCCAGCACATCCTTGCCTTCCAGAATCAGCGGGATTAACACCTTTTGGACATCCGTCGGAGTAGCAAACCCCATCCGCTCCAGCGCCTTGAGAAAACGGACCTCGACACCCAAATCGGCAAAGGGCTGAGGTAATATCGTGTGTTTTTGCATATTGCCGGCATCATAAACATATTGTCGATTGCCCGCAAGGTCACATTTGCTCCAGAGTCCTGATCCCCAGCAACCCCAGCCCCAGCCGTAGCGTGCGGGCAGCCAGGTCGCAAAGCCGCAGACGCGACATACGCGCCGGCGGCGGGGCGTCGATCACCCGCACACCATGCACACGGTCGTAAAAGAGCGAAAAGGCCTTGCTTGTCTCGTAGAGATACTCGGTCAAAATGTTCGGGTGCAACTCGCCGGCTACGGTGGATACCACCTCCGGGAAACGAACCAGCACCTTGGCCAGCTTAAGTTCACTCTCGTGCTCCAGCGTGATGGGCGTATCCGCGGGAATGTCGGCGTAGTCCACCCCCGCCTTACGCCCGATGCTGCGGATTCGGGCGTAGGCATAAAGCATATACGGTGCGGTGTTGCCCTCCATGGCCAGCATGTGGTCGAAGTTGAACTTGTAGTCGCTGGCTAAGTTGTGTGAAAGATCAAAATACCTCACCGCCGCCATGCCGACCGTTTCGGCGACTCTTTGCCTGTCCGCCTCGTTCAGGCCTCGGGCTTTGGCCTTGTCGTCTTCGTTGCTTTCGACCACCTGCCGGGCACGGAAGACCGCCTCGTCCAACAGGTCTTTAAGCTTGACAGTCCCGCCCTCGCGGGTTTTGAAAGGCCGACCGTCCGGACCCAGCACGCTCCCAAAAGCCAAGTGCTCGGTAAGCACGTTTGCGGGTGCCCAGCCGGCTTTACGGCCTGCGGCAAAGAGCATCTGCAAGTGCTGCTTCTGAGTGACGCCGACGACGTAGACGATCCGCCGGGCACCAAGTTGCTCGACCCGGTATTTCAGGGCGGTCAGGTCGGTCGTTGCATAGTTGTACCCGCCGTCGGACTTGCGCACGATCATGGGTAGCGGGTTGCCTTCGCGATTGACAAACCCGTCGAGAAAAACGCAGACCGCCCCCTCACTGATCGTTGCCAGGCCCTTGGACAGGAGTTCCTCGACGACACCGGGCAACAGGTCGTTGTAGAAACTCTCGCCGCAATTTTCGATGCGCACATCGAGGCGGTCGTAAATTGCGCCGCAATGCCGTAGCGATTCGTCGCAAAAAGCCTTCCAAATCCGCAACGTCTCGGGGTCTCCGCCTTGGAGTTGGGTGACGGCTTTGCGGGCCTGGGCGGCGAAGCCCGGGTCGCGATCGAACTCGGCTTTGGCGGATACGTAGAAGCTCTCCAGATCGGGCAGGCGGAGCTGGTCGAGGTTGCCGAGGACCTCCGGCCTGGTGTTGCGCAGGTGCGTGACCAGCATACCGAACTGCGTGCCCCAATCACCCACGTGATTGATGCGGTGGACCTGATGGCCTTTGAACTCGAGTATCCGCGCCACGCAGTCGCCGAGGATGGTGCTCCGCAAATGCCCGACGTGCATCTCCTTGGCCAGGTTGGGGCTGGACATGTCCACGACCACGGTGATCGGCTCGGTCGCCGTCTTTACCCCCATGCGGTCTACGCCCTCGCGTGGAGCCGGAGGGATCGACTGCAAGCGTGCGGCGATGGCTGACGGCTTGAGGCGAAAGTTGATAAACCCCGGCCCGGCGATATCAGGCGGCTCGCAAAGCTCTGCCACATCGAGCCCATCGACGATCTCCCGGGCCAGCTCCCGCGGTTTCTTGCCCAGTTTCTTGCCCAGGCCCATGGCACAGTTCGACTGGTAATCGCCGAAGCGCTCGTCCTGGGAGAGTCGCACTTGTGGTTCCACGTCCCGGCACCCGTCGCCGAAACAGTTCACCAGGGCTTGGCGTACCCGAAACTCCAACTCGGCAAGAATGGACTCCATGGGTGGTTCTCCGCGATGCTGAAAATGGAAAATGTAGGGCGGGTTTCACCCGCCATGCCATGCCAAGAAGGCGGGTAGAACCCGCTCTACTCAATTTTCCATACTTTTACTCTTCCGAAGTCGCGCTCGTAGAACTCATCGAGAACTCGAGCACCGCCCCGTGCTGCCACCTGTTCACACGCCTGCCCGAAGACCGTGCCGTGCAGGTCGTCTTTCCTTGGGCCTAGTCCCCCTACACCCCCAAACAGGATGCTCGACTGGACCAGGTATTCCGGGTGGTGCTTGTCGATGTGTGCCACGGCATCTTCCACCGTTCGCCAATCCGAATAATACGGCGGTATGCTCGAGATGAAGCGACGATCATGCAGCCCGGTCCAATACATGGTGTGGGCCATAACACTTGCATGAGGAGGGATGTGCCTGGCCACACGCGCGACCCAGGCATCGTAATCGGCTTTGCGGTGGGCATACCCCACTGCCACCGTCGGCAACAACGACATCCCCATATAGACCAGCATCATGCCCACCGCCAGGCTGCGGCCGATCCAGGCCTGCGAGACCATAGGCCCCGCGCCATCCTCCGCACCGCCGGAACGCACACCAACCCTCGGCAACGACCGCCACACCAACGCCGCCAACGCCGGAACCAACACCACGCAATAACGCCCGTGCCCAACCCTTAGCAACAGAGGCATCAGCAAAGCAGCCGCCACGATGAAGATCAACAACAACCGCTCGCCACGCCGGCCTCTAAACAACGCCCACGCCAGCCCCCACAGGTACAGCAGCAACAGCGGGGTGCGCAGCGGCAGACGCAGAAAGTTCATCCAGCGGGCCTTCTCCATCGCCAGCATCTGCATCAGCGAGCGGGCATATGCCCCGGTGCGGGCTGCCACCTGGTCCATGACCCGCACCTCGCTGGTGCTCTCGACATAGCCCACATACACCAGATACGGCGCCAAACCCATCACCAGCCCGCCAACCGCACAAACCAGCCACCACCCCTTAAACTTCCCAAAGCCTGCCATCGCCAACAACCCAACGAACCCCGCAGTGGTGAATATCACCGCGTTAGGGTGGGTCCAGCAGGCCAATCCGATACACAGGCCTCCCACAAACCCCCGCACCGCACTCCGGCGATCAATCGCACCCAAAAGGAACCACCACGACAACCACAGCAAAGCCGCCAGGAAAATCTCCTCACGGCACGTGCGCCCGGTGATGAACACCCACGGATCGACCGCGGTCATAACAGCGATACCGGCAGCCGCAACCGGGCCAAACAGACGACGCATGACCCCGTGCACCGCGAAGACAAAAATACCGCAGAAGACCACCGCCACCATGCGAGCCTGCGTCAGACCAAAACCCGCCAGGCGATAAACCGCGGCACAGACCACGTTGGGAAACAGCCGCGGTTGCACCAGATACGTGTCGGTCCCGCCCCGGCCCATCTGTCCGGGATTGCGTGGGCGCCCCTCGAACGCCAGGGTGTATCCTGCCATGGTGCTCCACGAGTCATCCCCATAGACGCGCGGGACCCGCCCCAGCAACGGCAGCATCAGCAGCGCCATCAGCAGCGCCAGCCCGACGAGAAAAGGGCGCTCCCACCCCGCCCGTGGGACATTGGCCAACCAGGGCAATGCCCCCGACGGCTGGGCAGGTGATACGGCTTGCGAACCCGAGTTTGTGAGCTTCACACGGCACTCTTGGAGATGGGCCAATCGACTCGCGGGGCATCACCCCACAGCAGCTCCAGGTCGTAGTACTCGCGGTACTTCGGCGCGAAAATGTGGATCACCACGTCCACATAATCCAACAGCATCCAGGTGGCGGCTTCATAGCCGGCCAACCCGATCGGATGTTCGTTGACCTGTGTGGCGTAGTCCCGGATCGCGTCAAACACCGCGCGCATCTGGCGATGGGAGGTTCCCGACCCGATCACGAAGTAATCCGTGACCGGGCTTATTCCACGCACGTCCAACACCACGACATCCTCAGCCTGAAGATCGGCGGTGATGCGTGCGGTTTTGATAGCAAACTGTCTTGCGTCATGTTCGGGCATAGTTTCGGTAGGATACTCGTTTAGCCCGTGCGATGCCACAACGGCGGGGTAAACATTCAGTGAACCCGTCCAGCCTGTTGTACCGCCGGCTTCCAGCCGGCTGGAAGCCGGCTGGAAGCCGGCGGTACGGTGGTGTTCACTGAATGTTTACACGGCGGGTGGAACCCGCCCTACAAACTAATCCAGCCCCAGCAGTTGTGAAATCTGTGGGGCATACCTTACGATCAGGCCTGCGAATACCACGCTCACCATGCTCATGAGCTTAATCAGGATGTTCAGGCTTGGTCCTGAGGTGTCCTTGAACGGGTCGCCGACGGTATCGCCCACCACGCCGGCTTTATGGTCCTCGGACCCCTTGCCGTAGATGATGGTGTCGGGATTGCCCGCCTGCACCGCCAACTCCGCCCGGGTGACCAGGTCGGCACGGATGCGTTCGGGCAGCTTCTCGCGGATGGCAGCGTCCTCGACGACCTGCGAGGCGGTGATCTTGCCGTAGGTTTCGATCAGCTTCTTGGCATTGTCCCAGGCTCCGCCGGCGTTGGCCATGAAGATCGCCAGCGCGAAACCGCTGGTCAAGCCTCCCGCCAACAAGCCCATCACGCCCGGAACCCCAAACAACAACCCCACCGCGACCGGCATACTGATCGCCAGCAGTGACGGCAGGATCATCTCCCTCTGGGCTCCGGCAGTCGAAATCGCAACACAGTTGGCGTAGTCGGGGTACTGGTGATTGTCCAGGGTGACCCGCTTAGGCCAGTTGTCGGGGTTTTGCACGAACGCTTCGTCTTTACCCTCGTTGCGCAGGAACTGGCGAATCTTCTCGAACTGCCGCCGGCACTCGATCATCATCGCGTTGGCTGCCCGACCCACCGCCTTCATGGTCAACGAGCAGAACAGAAACGCCAACAGCACGCCCGAGAACAGCCCACACAGCACCTTGGGGTTCATCAACGTAACATTGTAGAAATCCATGAACTGCATGAGAGAGGCTCTCTTGGTGGGCACGACCTCGAACTTGAGCGATTCATCGCCGACAACCGTGGCGGTTTGCACATAAGCCTCGTCCTTGCCGGTCTCCGGAGTGAAGGTGACCTTCGTCTCCATGATGGTGAGCTTCTCGCGCATCTCGCGGGTCAGGTCCAAAGCCATGAATGCGTCGAAGTGCTCGGTCTTCTTGCCGTCGCCGCGGTGCCACATGCCGAACTTGCCGTATCCCAGGTACACCGCCTCATCGGGAGTCGGCTGCTGGTAGACCTCGACCACCTGGTCGCGGGCTTCGTAAAACTGCCCGAACCGCACCTCCTCGACATAAGCAGCCAGCAACGCCAGTGCGGTCAAAGCTGCCGAGCCGATGGCGAAGCCCTTACCGGTGGCTGCTGTCGTGTTGCCCAACGCATCGAGGGCATCGGTCCGTTCGCGGACATAGGGTTCTTGCCCGGTCATCTCGGCGTTTCCACCGGCGTTGTCGGCGATGGGGCCGTAGGCGTCGGTGGCCAATGTGATACCCAGGGTGGCCAGCATACCCACGGCTGCAAAACCCACACCGTACAGACCCAGCATGAACTCATTGCCGCCCCCGGCAAAAGTGAATGCCAACATAATCGCGACGATGATCGTGCCCAACGCCGCCCAGGTGCTCTTCATGCCCTCGGCGATGCCCCCGATGATGACCGTCGCCGGGCCGGTGATGCCCTGGGCGCTGAGTTCCTTGGTCGGTTTGTAGTCGTAGCTGGTGTAGTACTCGGTGGAGAACCCGATAACCAACCCGCCGATCAACCCAGCCAGAATGCTGCCCCACAACCCATACCACTTGACCCCCTCGATGCCTCCCAACAGCACCCAACAAACAAGCCCGGCGGCGATGGCGATGAACAGGCTACTGCCCCAGATGCCCCGGTTGAGCCCTTTCATCAGGACCGCCATGGTGGCTTTTTCCTCGCTCTTGACCAGATAGATGCCTGCGATCGAGAGCAGAATTCCAACACCGGCCAGCACCATGGGGGCAGCCAGGAACCGGATCGCGGCGTAGGCGCCATTCTCGGTGATCTCCGAGCCGAACAGAGCCGCCGCAGCCGCCACGCCCAACGCTGCCGTCGCCAGGATGGACCCGCAATAGGACTCGTACAAATCCGCCCCCATGCCCGCGACGTCACCGACGTTATCGCCGACATTGTCCGCGATGGTGGCGGGGTTCCGCGCGTCGTCCTCGGGGATTCCCGCTTCGACTTTGCCGACCAGGTCCGCTCCGACATCGGCGGCTTTGGTATAGATTCCGCCACCGACACGGGCGAACAACGCCTGGGTGGAGGCTCCCATCCCAAACGTCAGCATGATGACGGTGATGGTGGAGAGGTGGAGTTCCGTGACGTAGTAGAGGATGAGAAACCATCCGGTGATGTCGATCAGGGCGAACCCGGTGACCACCATGCCCATCACCGCTCCAGCCCTAAAAGCGACCACCAAGCCTCGGTTGAGGCTTTCACGGGCACCGGCGGCGGTTCGGTTGCCGGCCATCGTCGCCGTACGCATGCCCAGATAACCGCACAGCCCGCTGAAAAAACCACCGGTCAAAAACGCAAACGGCACAATCCCATTTTGCACCTTAAGGACGTTGGCCATGTAGTACAGGATGGACGCCAGCACTATGAACACAACGGTCACCACCATGTACTGCCGCCGGATGTAGGCCATCGCCCCATCGCGAACATGCTCGGCAATCTCGATCATGTCCGGATCGCCCTCGTCAGCCTGCTTCACCTCTTTGTAGAATTTGAAGGCGAAGAACAAGGCGATCAACGCCCCAACCGGCGCAATCCACCAAACCAGAGGAATCCCAGGCCTGGTAATCTCCTCCGCCACCTCTGCTGCCGCCTGGGTATCCTGAGCCCATGCCTGGCTAATCCCCACACCACCGACGAAAACAACGGCAACCAACACCCAACCAAATTTGCGAAAGACTGAAGCTGTCAATGTATATTCTCCTTCTCGAAGTAATAATCGGGTATATTATCGGGCGACTCCACTGGAAAGCTTGATAGGAGACGCGGTAACCAACGCAAATTTAATAAGTTGCGATTCTCCAATACCGCGCTCACCTACCTCCAGAGCGGCGGATGATAGCAGATCACAATCGCAAGTCCACCCCACTCAACCCCACCGCCAGGGCAATCGCATCTAAAAGAATGGAAAATGGAAAATGGGGGGATGTGAGACATTGTCGTTGGGTGCACTCCCTTCCTTTCTTCTCTGCGTTCTCTGCGTCTCTGCGTTCATGAAAACTGTGGGTTAGCGGCGACAAATCCGTAGCGTTTAGCGGCTCCCCAACGGGGAGCGTGAAAAATGGAGATGATAATATGGGGAACAGGGGAACGAATAACTAAAAACGTTGCCAAGTCAAGCATTTTCCATTTTCCATTCCACCGGTTGTAGGGCGGGTTTTACCCGCCGTTGTGGCATCGTGCGGCGGGTAGAACCCGCCCTACATCTGAATGGTGGGTTCCACCTCGCTCCGCGAGGTTCCACCCACCCTACGGCGGCATATTGAGCGGAGTATGCAAAATCGCACAAAAACAATCGCCCGCGCGACCGATACTGTAGGATTCCCCAGCCAAAAGCGATATAATGTAGGATAACATGCAGGGGTTGATTATGGCGGACGTGCGTACGACGCCTTGAACCTCCAACCTGACGCGGCTTTTGCCGCAACCGAATAAGAACGTGACGCAAAAGCGCAGAAGATCGAGAGTGGCTGTAAGTAATGACGCCATCGGCGGTTGCAACCACTCCGGTCAGGAATCCGCGCAACCTGCCTGAAAATCGAGGGTTATTGACTATGTTAACAGGAACAGGGAAACGCATGGTGTGTCTGCCGCGTATGAAGATTGTCATTGCAATGCTAAGCATGGTGGTTTGGGCTGTCTCGGACGCCTCGGCTCAGATTCACTGGCGCACGGGCACTTCCGAACTGTCCAGTAAGGCCTCCGCCGAGATGGTGAAAACCATTGGATCAGCAGGTTTGCGTGGAACAGACCGACACCTGGTGGTGCAGTTTGATGAGCCTGTGACGCCGGCCCGCCGTGCCGGGTTGAAGGCTGCGGGTGTGGAACTGCTGACCTATCTGGGGAACCATGCGTTTTTTGCCGTGGTGTCGCCCGCGGGAGCCAATGCCCGGGTCCTTGCGGGGATCACGTCCCTGGTGGATGCACAACCCATTGAGCGTGACTGGAAGCTGCACCCTTATCTGGCTGCCGATGTGGTGGTCGAGTGGGCGGTTGTCGATCCGCGTGGGTGGGGCAAGAGCGGGCTGGATTCGACGACGCAGCCGCAGGACCCCATCGTGGGTGCTTATGTTTTGTTCCACCCGGACGTGGACCTGGACTCCGAAGGCATACCGGCGGTGCGACGTCATCAGGCCCGGGTGCGTTCGGACCTGCGCAGCATCAACGGGTTGGTGATCGAACTGCCCATGTCCGAGATCAAGCCCCTGGCAGACGAACATGAGGTGCAATGGATCGAGCCCCCGCTGCCGAAGATGGGGCCGGTGAACGATAGTAATCGTGAAATCACCGAGGCTGACATCGTGCAGGCGGCGCCGTATGGCCTGGACGGTGCGGGGGTAACCGTTTTGGTGTACGACGGTGGGACGGCGCGGAATACACACCAGGATTTCCAGGGGCGGCTTACAGTGCACGATTCCTCCGGGGCCGACAATCACCCCACGCATGTGGCTGGCACCATCGGCGGGGCGGGCGTTGTGAATTCGGCTTATAAGGGGATGGCTCCGGGGGTCACGTTGCTGTCCTACGGGTTCGAGACCGGGGGCGAGTTGGAACCGGGCTTTCTCTACACCGACCCGGGTGATATCGAGGACGATTATTGGGAGGCCATCACCAGCGGCGGTGCGGACATCTCCAACAACTCGATCGGCACCAACACCGCCCAAAACGGCTACCCTTGCGAATGGGAGGGGGACTACGG
>JAGLWJ010000290.1 GCA_023133475.1 Phycisphaerae bacterium
GCTAAAGCCATGGGCCACCCCCAATCCCTCATTTGAGTCATGTAGGGCGGGTTCCACCCGCCAAACAGACTCGCATGGAGAATAGGAGAGAGAGCATATGAGACACTTGATGGCATTGGTAGCAATACTATTGCTTGCCGCAACACCGGCCCTTGGCGGGTCGGCCTTGTTCACCGAGGTAGTGAACCACGTCGAAGCCGGCACCGTGGTGCAATTCGAGATCAGCGTTGAAACCGACGCCCTGGGCAACCTGGACGACGTGGAGTTGGCCATCGGCTGGGACCTGGCTGACAACGATCTTACGTTCACCTACAGCCCGCAGTTCCGCGCTGCCATGGATGCTTACCTTGAGGAGCCTCCGTTGTACGATTGCTATGCCTTTTATGACAACGAAGTCTACGTGCACGGCAAAGCCGTCACGGGAATCGGCAACACCAACATAATGGTGGGAACTCTGATGGTGGACACTACCGGTTTAGAGGAGGGCTTCTACGACATCGCCATTGACAACGCGGTGGACCAGGAGCTTAGCGCCCTGCGATATCAGGAGGATGTGGATTTGGTCGGTTGCGCGGTTGGAACCGTTCACATAATCCCCGAACCCCCTTCGTTCATAATGCTGCTGGGGCTCGGTGTCGCGGTTGTTTTACGCCGCGTTGCAGGAAGAGATACCGGTTCAGCCTGAAGCAAAACATTCCCATAGGGGCGGTGCAAAATAACTACGCAGCAGTGTAGGGCGGGTTCTACCCGCCGTCCCATGTCAAGAAACCGCCCCATGCCAAGAAGGCGGGTAAAACCCGCCCTACATCAACGGGCATCTAACAATAAGGGCAGTCCTCGGGTATCATGAAAAAGCAGTCCTGCACTATGTCGGTGTCATCATCGGTGACCGCGCCGTCGCAATCGAGGTCCGCCGCGTCACACTCCGGATCACCAGTCCCAACCGCACAGCCAACCTTCGATTCAACGAACATGAAATCGCTTAGGTCGATGAGACCGTCATCGATGAGGTCGGGACACCGCGGGCAATCGCCGGGGCCGCTGAAGGTGGCTGCCATCCGGGCATAGTCTGCCAGGTCGATGTCCCCATCGGTGTCGAGGTCCATGACATGGCAGTCGTTGTTCACATCCGGGCAACGCGGGCAGGGGGGGGCCTCCGGTTCGCAGTATGGGCAATCCTCAGCCGTCTGAAGATAGCACTCGTCGATCACCGTGTCGTCCTGCTCGTCCACCACGCCGTCACAGTTGAGGTCCGCCGCATCGCAATACGGATCGCCCACTCCGACAGAACAGCCGTGCCTCGTTGAAACGCAGGAGGCGTCGGAGTCGTCAATAATGCCATCGCCCCATAGCTCTCCGGCGGCGCTCTTGCCGAAGCATACCTGCATGGCGGCGAAGTCAAGCAGGTCCGTATCGCAGTCTCCGTCCCAGTCACCTGCGGGGCAATCCCGCGGCTCTGCCCCGGCGATGGACGTCGCCAACACCAACACACAGACGACCACCCAAACCCATACCAGGGATACTACCGGGCCACATCTCACGCTACGTTTTCCTGAAAACATTCGGACTTTATCCTTCTTCATGGCAACTCTCCACATCATCCTTCGCTTCACCCTCATGCCTCATTTCACCCCCAAGAAGGGACCCTTAACCCGAGCACCGCGGAGGTTTTCGAATACATGTTGCGATATCGGATTGCCGAGTGGTTCGGATCAGTCAAGCTGCCCCTCCTCCCCAATGGAAACCAAGTTACCAGTATTGGCAACCCAAGTCAATGGTGAGTAGGGCAGGTTGGATGTGGCCGCAGGGCAATCGCATCTAAAAAATGGAGAATGGTTGTAGAGCAGATTCTACCCACCGCACGATGCCGCAACGGCGTGGGTGAAACCCGCCCTACAATGATGATGCGCCGTTTTCCCCGTTTTTCACGCTTCCTTCTAC
>JAGLWJ010000291.1 GCA_023133475.1 Phycisphaerae bacterium
CATGTCGTGGCGGGTGGAACCCGCCCTACATTGCCGTTCGGACCCACTCTCGCACAGGTGCCCCCAGGTCAACACTTCGTCCGCCGCCAGGGGTTGCCGCAAAGTTCGCCCCAGCACTCTCTCCAAGTCCGCCGGGGAAACACCGGTCCCAGGCCGCTTGGCCGGCAGATGTCTGCACTCCAGCACGGTGCCCGCCGGAAGATCGACAGCCGCCACCAAACTACGCCGCGCCGCCATTCGCACATCGGCTTCCCCAAAAGCCGGTTGCTTGACGCCGTCGCCCAAGGCCGACTCGATGTTCCGGATCGAGGACACCATCCGGGCAAACTCGCGCGGTTCGAGCGACGCACGGTGGTCGGGGCCGGGCAACGCACGGTCCAGCGTAAGGTGCTTCTCAATAATCCGAGCCCCCAACGCAACCGCGGCACAGGGTATCTCGATACCGGCGGTGTGATCGCTGTAGCCCACCGGGAGCCTCAAAGCCTGCTCCATGGTCGCCATCGCCCGCAGGTTGGCGTCGGCTGGATCAGCCGGATAGCTGCTCACGCAGTGCAACAACGCCAACTCCGCACAACCCGCCCCACGCAATACATCCACCGCTCGAATCACCTCCTCGAGGGACGAGCACCCCGTCGAGAGAATCACCGGTCGCATGGTCGCCCCCACATAGGCCAGCAGCGGGTGATTGGTGATCTCGCCGCTACCCAGCTTGATCGCGGGCACGCCCAGAGAGTCCAGCAAATCAACGTCCCCCATGCTGAAGGGCGAGGACAGAAACACAATCCCACGCTCGCGGCAATGGGCCATCAACGTGCGGTGATCCTGCGGTGATAGCTCGAGCTTTTTGAGCATGTCAAACTGAGATTGGTCATCCGCCGTGGCTTGTTTCTGGTAGGCGGCTTTGGGTGCCGACCCGGTCACCAGGCGCTCTGTGGTGAAGGTCTGAAACTTAACCACGTCAG
Organism: Phycisphaerae bacterium; assembly: GCA_023133475.1. Taxonomy (GTDB): domain Bacteria; phylum Planctomycetota; class Phycisphaerae; order UBA1845; family UBA1845; genus JAAEQG01. Next base: position 963 of record JAGLWJ010000291.1, read on the forward strand.
CCCCGGCATCGGCGGCGGCGCCCACCAGGCGCAATGCGGTCTCCAGTGCGCCGTTATGATTTACGCCCGCTTCGGCGATGATCAGGCACCGCCCAGGCTGCCACGGCAGGCCCTGTTCCCAAAGCGCCTGAGCAACGTGCAGGTCGCAAGCCGTGTCCACGTCGATGGAGCGTTCGGGCGGCATTCGCACCGCCAGCGTCCGACCCGGCACACACAAGCAGCCGCAATCGTCAAGCCACTGCGGCGAACACACGTAAACCGCCCCGTTCAGCTTGACCAGCGAAGGTCTCTCGGGTCTGCCGGCAGGTTCGCGCAGTCGTCCGCCATCCAACTGATAGCACAGCTTCGTAGCGAAATCCGATACCGGGCGAACGCTTACAACAGACGAACCATCGCCTTGCCGAAAAGCCTCAACCGCCTCGACCACATCCGACACCGAGCGCAGAGGCGAGGTCGGTTGAAGCAGCACGATCTCGGTAAAGGTCTCGCCCTGCCGGCTGAACCAATCCACAACATGGCGAAGCACATCATGCGAGTGGGCGGTATCGGTGGCGAGTTCTGCCGGGCGAATGAAGGGCACCTCCGCCCCCCACTGCCGAGCGACGCGGGCGATGTTCTCATCGTCCGTGGACACCACCACTCGGGCGAAATTACCCAGCCGCCTGGCTGCCTGCAAACCGCTGCGGGCTGCCCGCCCCACCAGCGGAACACCACCCACACAACGCAGGTTCTTGCCAGCCAGCCGCTTACTGCCACCGCGAGCCGGCAACACGTAAAGTGTTCGATGTCTGTCGCCCAACCTCCCTGTTCTCCTCTGCAAGACACGACGGGCGCCCAAATGCCACGGCGCGAACCGTGGTTGCCCATTGTCGCTCTTTCCCCTATCGACGCTACTGCGGGTGCGGCAACAGAAAAGTAGGGCGGGTTTCACCCGCCATCTTCGACCGGGTGGCACGGACAAGAACCGCCGGCGAACAACGCTACGACATCACCGTGGAACGTTCGAGCGGTTCTTGTCCGTGGGAACACGCGACGGCCTTCGCCACGGACAAGGATCGCCGCCGACATCTCGGCCCATTCGGGGCGTTCCTTCAAGGCGATCCTTGTCCGTGCCACCCCAGAGGGCGTGAACGGTTACGGCGGGTGAAACCCGCCCTACATGTGCGTGGCCTGACTCAAAAGGCAGCCTGGAACGATGCGAAGTCCTCAAGGTCCACGTCGCCGTCCGTATCGAAATCAAAGACCAAACACGGCGGCGTAACCGAACCACTGCCCGGAGCCGTCATGCAAGGCACAAACAGTGCGTAGTCTACCAAATCGATGTCACCGTCGCCGTCACCATCGCCGTAGGTTCCGTAGTGGACAGCCACAGCCGTCGCGGCTGACGAGCCGGTCTCCAGGGAGCCGTTATACGTTACCCGGCCGGTGGAGCTGTCGTACGACGCGCTGACGATCTGGCCGTTCCGTGCAGCCCCGAAGACCGTGGTGCCGGCCGGCACGCGGATGACCGTCTCAACATCCACGGCATTGCCGGTCACGTTGGTGAATGTGTGGGTGTTAACGGTGGCAGACTCGGTGCAGGCCACGTTGATCCGGTGGCTGCCGAGCTTGACATTGTTGAAGGTCATGGACGACCACGCGGTTGGCAGCTTCGGTTCGATGCGGAGCGTATTGTTCGCCGCGTCGGGCGTATAGTCGAGGAACATCATCACCGCGTCCACCAAAAACGACATCGACTCCCACGCATTAGGCCAAGCCGCCTGAAGCAGAAAATCGGTCTCGCCCGGATACATCAAACTGTTGGCTGGAGCGATTTGCTCAGCCCCCAAGCCGATAGGCCCCAGGCGGTCGATCAACAGGTCGAGGCGATATTTGTGGTTGTCGATGTCGGCTTTGTCAGGGTTGAAATCCTGCCGCTGGGCGTAGTAGCAGCCGTACCACAGCGTGGTGAGGAACCACGGGCCTCCGTTCCAGTACGTATCGCCCCAGTAGCGGTTGATCAGCCCGTCCCACTCCCCGCCGAAGTTCACCAGCGGGTGGTTGTTCCCGTAGGTATCGGTGGCAACCCCGTTCATGCGATTAACCATGTGCTCGATAGCTGGGTCCGTGGTGTGGTACACGTCAAACGGATAGGCCAACCCGAGCTGCGAAATGTCGGTGTTCTCGCCGTCCCACGCCAGCCGGCCGTCCATGCCGGAGTGGATGTTGTCAGCCCGGCTGGTGAACATGGCTGCGTCTTCGTCGTAGAGGCAGGTGCCCGGGCCGCCGGGGCAGACGTTCTGGTCGAGGATATTGGCGATCTCAACTGCGTCACGCAGACACCGCTCGACCGACGCATTGGAATACAGAAAAAGGTCCCAACTGTCCTCCCACAGGTTGTTGGAGTGCATCAATTGATACGTATTGTCGTAGTGCAGCCGCGAGTCATCGCTGTCTTCGCTGGAAGCGCGGGCGGCTTCGTAGACCGTCGCGTAGTTGTCATCGAGGAACTGAATGTCCCCCACGACGTTGTAATGGTAATACACGCCCCACGGGAATACTGAGGTCTCGTCCACTTGTGGCGAGGTCCAGATTCTCTTGCCGTCGGTGGTGTACTTTTGATACCACCAACTGACTCGCCCGCCGCCCTCGACGTAGCGTTCGGTGACCTCGCGCAGGAAGCGGTATATTTCCTCGGCTTCGTATGTGTGCCCGGCGCGGTCGAGCGTAATCGCCGCCCAGCCGGCGTCTCGAGGCCAAACGAACGGGTAGGCACCGTTGTGCATCCCGGCGATGATGCCGCCGTTTTGGCCGTCGAGGTGCAACGCGGTGCCCAGCAGGCCTCGTTTGAATAGCGTGTCATAGTCTTTATCGGGTGTATCGACCGTCACACCGTCCGCCAGCCAATCCGTCCAATAGGTTTCCGTGGCTGTCTGGATGGCTTGGAGGTTGCTCGACAGGAACCAGTCGATCGCATTGTCCATCTGGTAATCGTAGGTCCCGTTTGCACCGGCGAAATTATCAAAACCGCCGACCAGCAACACCGCCACCTCTTTGGACGCCCCCGCGGGAAGCTCGACCTGCATGCCGATCCATCCCAGGCCCTGATCGGAACTGGTGTCGCTCCAGAAGCCCGTAGCCGGCGTGCCCGACGATCCGCCGACGGCGTCGCTCAACCGCATCGCCGCACCCAGGTAGACCGACACGTTCTTGTTGTAGTCCATGCCCGAGGTCGGATTGTATTCGGCACTGCCGGGCGGGAGTGTTCGCTGTGTATTGTCGTATGCGACCATCGCCCCACGGGCGGCATCGGTGAACATGGCGTCGTAATCGTCACCGCCGTTCAGTGCGAAATCGGCGAAGAAATAGACGCCCACCGTCTTGCTCGACGCACCGTTGTTGGTCAGGACCATCCGCTTGATATAAAGCCCGCGGTTGGGATTGGCTCCGTCATCGAGAGGGAAGCTGATCCCCTTGGGCGCATAGTCGCACTGCCGGACCAGGATGTTGTTGCCGCCAGCCACCAGCCGTTGCGAGGTCTCGATCACGTTCGTGCCGGCAATATACGACTGCGTGTGATCGGTGTAATCCCCGCCGGCTTCGTTGCTGACCCAATAGGTCACACCATCCACGCGCAAACCAGCCATAGCCTGGTTGATGTTCATCTGCCCGCGGTAGCCCGCCGGCAGACCCGGTGGGAAGGTGTCCAGCCCATCGACGTAGCCTTCGTTTTTGGTGCCCATGCCCTGCACGCACCCGGCTGACGGATAGTAGACGTCGTAGACCGAACCATTCTGATCCACCATGACGTTGATGTAGTTGTTGCCCACCACGCCCTCTTCCTTCCAGAAATGGACGTCAGGGTATCCCACGTTGTGATCGGCGTGGGGGCTGCCCTTACCGGGCCAAGCGAGCTTCACGGTATACTCGAAGGTAGTGGCTGGCGCGCCCGGGTCGTCGCAGGTCCCGTCGGCGCACCCGTAGTTGTTCGCGAAGACCTCATGCCCGCCTCCGCTATCCCAGGCGCTGATCTTGTACTTGACCGTGGTTCCGTAGGCCCGGGTCCAGAACGGCAGGGTGGTTTTCCACCAATCGATGTTGTTCGGTGAGTGGGGCTCATTACGGACGAAGGTAATGTCATCGATGCCGCTCGCCCCGACCAACGCCGCACTGGTGCCGGACGGAATGCCGAACGATCCGGTCGGCTCGGTGCCGTCGGTGGTATAGTAGATCGCCACATGATCGTAGTAGAACGAGTATCCGATTCGCAGCCAGATATCCACGGCATCATCTTCGCACGGAATATCGGGCTCGCGCATGGTCACGCCAGCCGACTCGCCGTACACTTGGTTCGTCGCCACATGCTCGACAAAGTCGGGCGTCGCCCAAACCGGGGCAACTGCCAGAAAACAAACCACAACCATAGTGCATCCTTGTGCCCATAAATTAGTCATCCGAGTCATTGTTATCGGTCCTTTCGGGGAGTCTGGTTTACAATGGGACCGCCCAGCCAACAAAGAAGAAGGGACGTTCCCCATCCGGATATTACTCCCTAATGATACTAAATTCTGCTTGGGATTTCATCCCCCATCGCGGCCTTCAGCCGCAATCCCAATCAGTACCGCGACCGTAAGGGAGAGGCCAATCCAGGTAGGGCCGCTCCCTTACGGTCGCGGTACTGATCGGATTCTCGCGGTTAGTGGTCCAGCGCTCTGTAACTTGCCGATGGTAGACTGCTCCCATAAACCAGCCTATATATAAGTAGGTAGCCCACCACGTTATGGGTCGTCAAAAAACTCGTAGCGGGCGGGCACCCACCACCGGGGATGAATACCATGTTGGGCGTCGGCTCGATTGCCAATTTGCTGCCACTTGGGTTGGTTGCCGTCGGGGGGTCGGCGATTCTCATCTCCGGTCTCAGAGGCCGACGAGAAGGTAATGAACCACATTGCAAGAGATGCTCTTATAACCTGACGGGGCTCACCTCGGGGCGCTGCCCGGAATGTGGGTCGGTTGCCTCCGTCAATAGTGTTGTCCACGGTGCCTATCGTCCGCGCTGGCGGGTAGTGCTCGGCAGCCTCTTGCCGCTTCTGCTCTGCGCCTGGATGTTCGGCGCCGTGGCATACCAGTACATACGCATGATCAGCCCACGAAGGCACTATCCGCCTGGATGGCTGGTCAACCGGCTCCAGGAAGGGGACAGGCTGAGCTTCTATGAATTGATCCGGCGTGATCGAGAAGGGAAACTGTCTGATAGCGGGAGAAACCGGTTCATTGAAGTGGCTTTTAGTGCACAGACAACGGGTTCGACGCCCATCAATCGGAATCGCTGGTTCGGCTTGCTCGACCGTTGGAACAAAGAGGGCGTGTTCACACAAGAGCAACGGAGACGTTTTTATCGGCTGGTTGAGAAGTACGTGCAGCCGAAATTCCAGCCAGTCCCGCTGAGTGTGCGTAGTGGAGATCGCCTGCAACTACCGCTTTCCCACAAATACTCGCGCTTTTGCGACCTGTTGCTGGTGGATGCCGAGGTGTCGATCGGGGGAGAGACCTTTCCAGTCTGCCTGCCGGATTGGCTCAGCGGCCGCCCATGGTGGGTCTCCGTGAGGAGTAATTCGTCCCATGGCTCGTTTGTCCCACGGATACCTCTCGAGCCGGGAAACTACACTTTTCAGTATCGAGGCCAATACGAGTTATATGCGCCGGGTGAGTACTCTCATCAGGGGGGCTCCAAGCCCGTTTTATGTTTCGAGAAAACGGTAACTGCCGACCTGAAGGTTCTGCCCGCGTTCGACCCCAGCCGCATCCTGTTCCTCATTGACCTGGAGCTGGATGAGCAAGTTAGATACGCCATGGAGCTCGAACTGATTTATGTTTCGCACGCCGGCAATCCACAGGGGCGGGATTCGGTATCTCTGGTCTTTGTGGGGCAAGTATCTCTCCCGGTGGATGTGGCTGTCGAGGTGATCCTGCGAACCGCCGACGGAGACATACGCCTCGGCACCGTGTTGTGCGAAAAGTACTTTTGTATGGAGCGGCGGCTCAGTTTCGAATCTGAAACGCCCGTCAACGCCACCGAGGCAATGGTCATTCTGCGCGATGACCCCCAAGTTGCGCGGGAGTCCATGTGGGTCTCTGAGATTTGGGGCGGCGAGATTGCCCTGGGGCCGGTGCGCGTGGTGCACTATTGATGTAGGGCGGGTTCCACCCGCTGCGTCATGCCAAGAAGGCGGGTAGAACCCGCCCTACTGGTTAACCGAGCGTCGCCGTCGAGCACGCAGTTTGGCCACCGGCTTTATGAACGGGCGGTACAGCAGGTTCTTGTAAAGCACGCGCCCGACGCGATAGGCGACGAAGCCGGCTGGGGCAAACCACGGCTTGTCCAGAAGTTCCCGCACCGGCGGATACAATGCAAAGTCGATAACCTGGTGAACCAACCGGGAAGGCGTGCCGACACCTCGCAGAGCAAGTGCGACCCGTAACCATATCTCCAGATAAGAGGCCTGCCTGATGTGCTTTTTCCCGGTATAAGTGAGTTTGTAGGCCTCCTCGTGATGCTCGCCGATCACTCCTTCCCGCCTGGCTCGGTCGTACATGGCACTGCCGGGGTAAAACTGCAATGGGAAGATGCGAATCTTGGCTGGGCCACGATGATGGTCCGCAACGAAACGCAACGTCTCTTGCATGCTCTGCTCGGATTCGAACGGGTTGGCAACCAGATAGTGGTACTCCGCCTGCATATGGCGGCTGGACAGAATCCGGATAGCCCGAGCAATGGTATCGATCCTGGTCGGGCGGTTGTACAAATCGCGAAGCGTGCCCTGCGAACCGCTCTGAATCCCCATACTGATCAGTGCAATGGGCAGGCGCGACAACAAGGCGATCTTCCGCTCGGTGATGATATTGGGAAAAGCGTCCAACTCTAAAGGGAGATTGACCCGTTTCTCGTAGGCCTCGACGAACTCCTCCACTTCTTCCTCGCTGCGGATAAGGAAAAGGTCGTCGATGAGGTTGACCGCCTCCATTTTGGGGAAGCGGCTGCGAATGCTCTCGATCTCCGCGATGATGCTCGCGGCAGATCGCTTTCTGACCCACCATTCCACTTGACCGGCTTCGCGGTAGATGCGCATTTGGGTGGCATTGTTGCAGAACGAGCACGAATAGGGGCATCCCCGCGTCGAGGACATGCGATAGCGGCGTAATGCACCACGTAGCAATTCAGGCTTCACCGGCACCAGCCGGTCTTTGGCGGCAATCCAGTGATCTTGCAAGTCGTAATCCGGGAACGGATATGTATCCAGGTCGTTGCTCAGTGGATATAGTGGATTCCGCACCAATTGGTCGTTTCGCAGGTAGGCGAAGTTGTGGGCCTGGGCGGGGTCGCGACCGCCCTCCAGCATTTCCACAAATTCGAGCATGGCTTTTTCGCCTTCCCCGATGCAGACGTAATCCGCCACCTGGGCCGACTCACGCGGAGCCACCGTCGGGTGCGCCCCCCCCCAAACAATGGGAGCCTTGACGCCTGCCTTGCGGATTGATTCGGTCAAGACGCACGACCGGTTAAAGGAGTTGGTTATCAGGCTCATGCCGATCACGTCAGCCTCGCGGGCCCGGTCGACGAAATCATCGAGCAACGACTGCGAAAAACCCGCTTCACCGGTGTCATGCCTGGACCCCATGAATACAACTGTAACCTTGTGGCCCGCCCGCTTCAGAAAGGACGAGACATAGCGAAGCCCCAACGCGACGGGATAGGCACAGGTGGACACCAGAACGACATGCATGGGTTTGTCCCTCACACTGAAACCAGGCAAAACCTCCAATCGGATGAACCGAGTTTTTCAGACGGACCTGTATCGCGTGAATAACCCCCCCGCTCGCATTGTGACACCAGCCCCCCGCAAGTCAAGCACAAACTCCGACACTCCACGGGGTGGGGTGGTCAGGGCAATCGCATCTAATTAAAAATTAAAAATTAAAAATTAAAAATGGAAAATGTGGGGATGGGAAACATTGTCGTTGGGTGTACTCCTTTCTTCTCTGCGGTCTCTGCGTCTCTGCGTTCATAAAAAATGGAGCGTGAAAAACTGAGAAAACGGCGTAACCACAGTTGTAGGGCGGGTTTCACCCGCCGCACCATGCCAAGAAGGCGGGTAAAACCCGCCCTACGATGACTCGAACATCCCGGCAGACGGGCACCATTTAGCCAAGGCGCACTGCTCGCACTTGGGCTTGCGGGCCAAGCACACCAGGCGCCCGTGGTGAATCATGGCATGGGCGAAGTAGGCCCAATCCTTGCGCGGCAGCAGTTCCATGAGATCGGTTTCGATCTTGACTGCGCCCTTGGAATCCTTGCTTCTCCAGGTGAGTGCCATTCGCCAGGCCAACCGCCCCACGTGGGTGTCCACTACAATCCCCTCGTTGTGCCCAAACCAGGTGCCCAAAACCACGTTGGCAGTCTTGCGAGCCACACCCGGCAGCCGCACCAGATCGTCCATGGTCTCTGGAACCTGCCCGCCATAATGTTCCACAATTATGCGGCAGGCCCCCTGGATAAATTTGCACTTCTGCCGGAAGAAACCAGTGGAGTGAATTCGCTGTTCCAGCACCGAGCGCTCGGCGTTGGCGTAGTCCTCAGCCGTCTTGTATTCCTCGAACAGGGCTGGTGTTATCTTGTTCACGTTTTTATCAGTGGATTGGGCGGAGAGAATGGTAGCCACCAGCAACTGAAGTGCGTCCTGGTGATGCAGAGCACAGCTCACCTCCCCGTAAGTCTTGCGCAGCTTGCCCAGGACACGTCTGCTACGCTTCTTGCGCTCCTGGAGAGACTCGTTAGTGGTTACCATTGCCATTACTCATCCCCACGGTAGAAAATGGAAAATGGAAAATTAAAAATGGAAAATGCCGACTTGGCAACGTTTCCAGTTTTTTCGTTCCCCAGTTCTCCATGTTGTCATCTCCGTTTTTCACGCTCCTCTACTACACGCTCCCCTTCGGGTCGCCGCTAAACGCTGAGGACTTGTCGCCGCTAAACGTTGCGGACTTGTCGCCGCTAAACACTCCAGCGCCGTGGAGGTTGTCGTTGTTGTTCATTTTCCATTTTTCATTTTCCATTTTCCATTTCCCATATATACTAGCGGTTCTCAGAGAAGGAGGCGACGCTGTGGTTAGACGTCGTAGAAGTAGACGGAATCGGTTCTATACGTTGTTGACTCTGGTGTTTGTTGTCGGGGGGGCGGGGACTTACTATACCGTCTTCTGGAAACCGATTCACGATGCCCCCGGAGACGCTGCGCTCACTGGCGATGCGACAATTTCGCCTCCGCTGATCTCCGAAAAAACCGAAGACAACCGCCTCGCCGCCGGACCCTATGGCCACGTCCCCGAACGCGGAAAAGCCTCGGGCACAAATGCTCAACCGCAAGAAAAAGACTACACCCGCGGGTTGGCACTTATGAAGGCTGGGTTCGCTTCGCAACAACAAGGGGACGCCATCGACGCCCGAGCCAAACTGAGCGAAGCACTCGTTCTGCCCTTGCCCGCGGAGGACCGGGCCAAGACCCGGGCTGCCCTGTCCAAATTGGCGGACCAGACCCTCTTCTCGTCAGCCATCACCCCCTCAGACCCATTTGTGTCGCCCTACGTTATTCAACCTGGCGAGACCCTGAGCAAAATAGCCAAACGCCATAAGATCACCTCGGCGTTGCTGGCCCGCGTCAACAACATCCGTGACCAGAACCGGATTCGTGCCGGGCAGCGGATCAAAGTCTTGCACGGCCCTTTTCACGCCCTCATCAACCTGGAAACCTTTGACATGGACGTCTTCCTGCAAGAAACCTTTGTCAAACACTTCAAGGTTGGGCTGGGCGAGGACAACAGCACGCCGACCGGCAAGTGGAAGGTTCGCAACAAGCTGGTCAACCCCACCTATTATCCACCACGCGGAGGCGACATCATTGCTGCCGACGACCCCGAAAACCCGCTCGGCGAACGGTGGATAGGCATCGAGGGTGTCGAGGGCGACGCCCTCGGGCAGGAACGCTACGGAATCCACGGCACCATCGAGCCCGAGTCCATCGGCAGAAGCATGTCCCTCGGGTGCGTGCGGATGTACAACGAGGATGTCGAGTTCCTTTTCGACCTGCTGATCGAGAGGGAATCCATCGTCGTGGTTCGCTGAAACGGTTGCCCCGCCATCAAAAACACTTGCCGCCCGGCTGGTCTGTGACGATAATTGAGTTGGTAACCGTTCACGCCATCTGGGGTGGCACGGACAAGGATCGCCTTGAAGAAACGCTCCGAATGGGCCAAGATGCTGACGGCGATCCTTGTCCGTGGCGAAGGCCGTCGCGTGCTCCCACGGACAAGAACCGCTCGAACATTCCACGGTAATGTCGTAGCGTTGTTCGCCGGCGGTTCTTGTCCGTGCCACCCGGCGTGAACGGTTACTTGAATTGTAAGTGGCTCAGGAGGTGCGATCAGGTGACCGACCAGGACCGTCTGCTGAAAACCTACGACCTGGTGGTGCGGGAGGAACACTATTTCCTGGACGCCCATCAGAAGCGCGTGGCGTTTTGTGCAACGCTTGTTCTTTTCCTGATGGCGGGCACGGTTGTTGGCGTTTTTATGGCATCGCGGTGGTATCACTTCGCCTCGCTGTGCGCGGGGCCTATCTTGGTATATGTAATATCGAGCATCGCCCGGGACGCATGCTTTCGCTTCTATCAGCGGTATCTCGAAGCCGTGACCAGCCGCGCCAAGATCGAGCAGGACCTGGGGCTGACCCGCCCGCGACTGGAACCCGCCCAGCCAGACGCAGAACAGGACGTTTACTGGGCGGCGGAGCCTATCATTGCCCCGCGACACGTCATCAGCCGGAAACACTATCACACCTCCGAGGATTTCATCAGGTCCAATATGAAGCGGGGGTTTCACCGCTGGACGGAGCGCCTGTTCCGCGGCCTGGAGGTATTCAGCGGGGTTGCGTTTGTGGGGTTGCTCTTTTTGGCGATTCTGACCGCAACCGAATCGCTCCCAACGCCCTGAGAAGAGGCAAGAGGTGAAAGGCAACAAGGCAACGAGGCAACAAGGCAAATGTAGGGCGGGTTCCACCCGCCACCCCATGCTACGAAGGCGGGTAGAACCCGCCCTACAAGAGGCAAGAGGGACTCGATACTCGGTTGGTGGGTTCCACCTCGCTCCGCGAGGTTCCACCCACC
>JAGLWJ010000292.1 GCA_023133475.1 Phycisphaerae bacterium
ACCCGCCCTACACCGCTTGGACTTTCCAAACGCCTCTTGTGCCCTATAATAGCCCTTTGCCGAGCAGGCTGCTGGATTGCGAGATGGTTTTGCAACGGTCTCTGGTGAACGGCATGATGCAAGGATTCGCCAAGCTCCGATTCCCGAGAACCCAACGGGCAACCGGTTTGCCCGCATATCCCCCTTCCCGACGCAAAGCTCAATTGCGGTGGGAAGAGCCCCGATCAATAGTTAACGGGTTGGGAGTGCCGGAAGCATCGCCGCGTGCAGAGAATCTCCCGGAAGACCATCATGACAAAAGCAGCACCAATCGAAGACCAGGCACGCGCAGATGCCGCCCAAAAGAATGTGGACAACGCACAACTCGCGGGGGCAGGTGATGGATCAAAGATGAAAGAGAAAACTTGCAACCTGTGGAGGGAGCGGGCTGATTATCGCTGCCTCCCCACAACCGGTGCCACCAACCCCGATGGGACGGCGGTGATGACCTCCGCAATCGCCAAGGAAGCCGCCCAACGCTTTAATGGGTTGGCAGCGGACCTGGGCAGATTGCTCACCTCACGCGGCAACCACGTTCACGTCATCAGGCCTGGGTTGTTGTCTTTTCCTGTGCAGCAATTCGCCTGGAGTGGGCCTAGTTTGCAGGTGATCGCAAAAAGTGCCCGGGAACTGGCTGCCCTGGTGGGCGACAGTGTTACATTGCTCCCCCGGTCCGGGCTTTGCGAAGGCGGGCTTGCCTGGGAAGACGTCGCCAAGGTCCTCGAGTCTCTGCCGGAGAACATTATTGTGGTTAAACACATTCCGTAGGGGCTGGCTGTCGGGCGGAGGTCAGTTGTAGGGCGGGTTCCACCCGCCTTCGCGGCTACGGTTTCGTTCTTGCCGACCACACCAGCACCACTGGGCCGACAACCAATTGGGCGAAGCCGACCACCTGCAACCAGCGGATCGGAGCCCTCGGGTTTTCACCTCCAAGGTGCATCAGGAGCAAACCAATAAGCAAGAGCACTGCCCCGATTGCCGCAAAACGCCATGGGGTGCGGGTGTCAAGCAGCATAAGCCACACCACCACCAACACGATCAGCTCCCGCCCAAGGGGAAACACTGCCACCCCATAACCCAACGCATCGGCGAAGCTGCTGATCAGCCCCCAGCACCAGTTGACCTTAAGCCCTTCGTCGGTGGCGATGAGGGCTTTGACGGCACCTGGCCCGAGCAACTCGCCGTGGTCTGTCTTGACCCATACGTGGGCGAAGTCGGAGACCAGTTCCGCCCGGTAACCCAGGTTCTGCAACAGACTCGCAGCCGCCACCGCTCGGCCGTCGCAATCTTCACGGCGGTTGGCCAGCACTTCGTTTAGCGTGGGCAGATAATCGGCGACGCCCCAGCGTTCCCAATCAAACTGGTATTCGATGTGCTCGGTGACACAGTTTTCCACCGCGCGGAGAACTTCGCGTGGGTCCTCGGTTCCCTCGAGTGTTTCGCGGAGTTCATCCGCCAGCACCTGTAATGCCGGAGCATGGGGATCTATCAAGGCATTGGGGTTCTGCCAGTGCCGAATGTGCTTGAGGAACAGGTGTGGATAGGGGTACAGGACCAGGAAGCAGGTCACGCCCAGCACTGCCCCCTTAATAGACCAGCGATACCGCCGTGGAAGACTGTTCAGCTTTTCAAGCATCCATGCTCCCCTCCGGGTCGCCGCTAAATATGCCGGTCCTAAAGTCCAAAGTCCAAGGTCCAAAGTCCAAAGTCCAAGGTCCAAAGTCCAAGCGGTGTAGGGCGGGTTCTACCCGCCTTCGTGGCATGGGGTGGCGGGTGGAACCCGCCCTACATTTGCCTTGTTGCCTTGTTGCCTCTTGCCTCCTGCCTCTTGCCTCTTTCGCATCTTGTGTGAAAGTTCCAACTCGGTCAAGCAAATGCAGGCACGCGGAGGGCATTCGATGCTCGACAAGGTTTTCGGAAAAGACGATAATGGTAGTTTCGGTGTTTTTGGGGGCGATGGTGGCGGTTTCTCGATGAGGTAGGCATGAAAGCAGACTTGACAGCGATGATTCAGTTGGCTGCTAGTGGCAATTCCAAGACCGTGGAAGAACTCTGGATGGCGAATCTCGAAAAACACGGTGCAGATGCCGTGGAGGTGGCTTGTTGGGCTCCGTTGCTCAAAGAGCTGGCGGACCGCGATCGGGTCAACGAGGCGGAAACGTTGGCCTGGGCGGCGCTCGAGACCGTTCAGGAGAACGCCGAGGCGATGGAAACGCTAAGGGTGGCAGGCCCGTTCCTACTCGCGCTCAATCAGAGCGACGAGCTTAAGGTGCAAGTGGCGGAACTGTATACTATAGCCTACCCTGACCTTACGAACCTTTCCGTCTTGCTGGAGGAGGCGGGCATTGCCGGCGGTCGCCCGCCCCGGCGGGCATTGCGCACACTGGACGTCTGCCTGAACCTCCAGCCGGGCTCCTATCTGGTGGCTCGTTACGAACATAAAGCAGCCCGGGTCGAAACCATCGAGGCTGAGACCTGGGAAGTGACCGTGCAAACGCCGAAGGGCAAGCGGACTTTCGGGCCGGTCGAGTTGGCAGACGAATACGAGGTGGCTGGTGAGGACGATTTCCGAGTGCTGCGGCAGTTCCTCCCGGAGCGGTTCAAGAAAATGTTGGCAGCCGAACCAGGCCAAGTGGTAATCAGCATTCTGCACGCTCACGGCGACAAGATCGATAGCGACGCGCTGGCTGACCAGCTCGTCCCGGAGGCTATTCCCGACGGCGAGTGGACCAAGTGGTGGAGTAAGGCCCGTGCAGCCCTTAGACACAACGCGAACGTGCAGATCAAGGGACGCGCCCCTTATGAGCTCTTTTACCATGCCGTGGCTATCGCGCTCGAATCGCAAACCGAGGCCAGGTTCAAAAAACTTCACGATCCGCTGGAGCAACTGGCTTGCATCGAGGACTACCTCCGCGAGTGCAAAAGTGCAGCCAAGGAGCCGGACTCCGAGATGCTCGCGCGGTTCAAGAAGCGGATTGACCAGGCTGTTCGGCGGCAGGCGAAGGTTGGTGCTGACGGTGTTCTGGTGCACCTGCTGGTTTCGCGGAGGGCGGCTCTTGCCATGGGGGTCGGCGAAGAGGAGGCGGATCAAGCGGTGGTCAAGTTTCTGGGCTCTGCCGGCATCCCTGCGGAACTTGTGGGTAGGCTGGGGTCGGAGGCTCTTTGGCCGGCAGCCTGTCGCTGCTTGAAGTTGGCCCACCCCGCAAGGTATCCGGAATTTTGCGAAGCGTTGCTGCCCCAGGCTCCTGCGGGGGTATGTGATCTACTGGCCCGCGACTTGATGGCTGGTGGTTTTGACGGGGTGCAATTCGACGCCCTGGTGCAGCGAGTGCTCAAGGAGCCGGTGAAAAACGTCAACGCATTGGCTTGGCTTTGGCTGGGCCCTGATGCGGGGCTTGACGTGCCTGTCCCTCCGTTGCCCACCTTGTGTGCCAAACTGGTGGGGGTGGCCGGCGAGATGAAGCGTCGTGACGATATCTCCCGCGAGCACAAGAAGGTCATCCAGAACCGCGTGCGGGACGCCCTCAATGCCAACCAGTACGCACAGTTCAAGCGGTGCCTCGAACAGACCGACGCGGGCGTGGCTGCCACATGGCAAACACAGATTGTCCGGCTCGACAACCTCGGGCGAGCGGTCCCGGAGGACCTGATCAAGCTGATTCGCACAACCTTCCCTCAGGAGCATCGCCTGCCGGAGGTCAGCCCATGGAAACGGGAAGACATTTTGTACATGACCGCCGCGGGGCGATCAAAACTCGTGGCGGAAATCGACGAACTGGTCAACGTCAAGATGCGTGAGAACGCCAAGGCGATTGGCGAAGCCGCCTCCCACGGAGACCTTTCGGAGAATTCAGAATACAAGTTCGCCCTTGAGGAGCGCGATTTATTGCGTGCCCGAGTGGCTCAGTTGCAGAAGCAGTTGGCCCAGGCTGTTGTGTTCAAGGACTGGGAAGTTCCCCAGGATCAGATCGGCTTTGGGACTCGCGTAACGCTTCGCAACACCGATGATGGCCAAACGTGCCGGATGACTTTTCTTGGCCCGCGCGAAGCGGACATCGATCGAAGGATTTACAATTACAAGACCCCTTTAGGCCAACGGCTGATGGGGCTGGCTCCGGGCGACACGGTCACCTTGGACTTCGGTGAGTATTGCGGAGCGTACCTGATCGAGGGGATCGAGAACTCACTTCAGCAAACCGTCCCCGAGGGGAATTGAGAATTGAGAATTGAGAATGTTACCAAGTCTCGCGAACAGTCCCGGAGGGACGACGGTTAATAGCCCAGGGCGCAAGCCCTGGGGAACGGGAGCGCTGACGGAACGTCAAGCCCCGGCGGGGCGGAGGACACGTGATCCACAGTCCCCTTGCGAACCTCCGTCGCCCTTCCAGGGCTTTTGCGCAGATGCGGTTTATATTCCCCACGGGCTGACGCCCGTGGCTAAGAACCTACGCCCCTTCGGGGCTGAAAAACAGCCCGCCGAAAGTGTAACGCACTCGGAAGTCCACGGTATGTTCGTCGGGCCTTGCGATGCCGCCAAAACCATAGGGAAACGGCAGGGTTTGAATGCCCTCCATTGCAGACGGCTGAACTCTTACCTCCATTCTTCTCGTTACTGAGGCTCTTCCGGTGGTGGTGTCCAGCAGTTGAGGCAGCGTGGTTCAAATGCTTCCGGGCCGCCGACTATATTGCCGTCCACGATGGGGGTGGTGCGTTGGGTGTGGTCCGCGGGCTGACCACAGCGGGCGCAGATGGCGTGCTTGACTATGACCGTGTCCGCTTGCTCCCGCAGACGAACGATGGATGCGAAAGGCTGACCCCAACTGTCCAGGTCCAGCGCGGTGACCGCCACCGTGCACCCGCAGCAGGCTAGTTCGCGGCAAACCTCCACCAACGAGGGAGCGAAAAAATGCCCCTCATCAATGCCCACAAACTCTGTTCGCGGAGATACCCGCGCCGGAATCTGGTGCGAATCCGATACCGTGACGGCACAATGACTGTCCTGCCGGTGCGTAACAACCTCGGTGGCTGAGTAGCGATCGTCGCGGGAGTGCTTGAACAGTATGACCCTGTCGGGATCAACCGCCCTCGCCCGCCGTAGCAACTCCTCGGTTTTGCCGCTGAACATGCATCCGCAGATCAACTCGATTTTCCCGGTACGCACCGTTTCACCCTGTCGAGTTCCGGCTTGATCCATGGTTTGGCCCACACGGGGATCATAACTGAGAAAACGGCGTAATCGTAGTAGGGCGGGTGTGGGTGCCCCACCCTCTCTGAGGGTGGGGGACTGATTTGAACGCCGACGATTGATTCGAATGCCGATGCCATGATGAATTCAGTCCCCCACCCCTGGAAGGG
>JAGLWJ010000293.1 GCA_023133475.1 Phycisphaerae bacterium
GTCATCGGGCAAATCGTAACGTTATCGAGGGTGGTTCTTGACCATGCCACCCGCCGCTTTATGGGACCTGCCCTGACATCGCAGGCTACACGCCGCAACATCCGATAAGCGGGTAAAAAATGAAGAGGCCGTATCCAGGCTCTCTACACTGGATACTGCCCCTTCTGCCCAGGCTTGGCAGCCACCTAATGGTTTGTCCCTTTTCGTTAGGGCGGTTAAACTGCCCTAACTCTCTCTCTCCACGTAGCTCTCTCTCATTACCTGTGCACAAACCCAGGCTCTCTCTCTCAAGCTTGTGCACTTGGAACAAACCAGGGTACGAAAACACACAGGTGCGTTTCACCTGGTCGAATACGACTTATCATTACTTAATGCGGGACCCTATACTCAGTGCGGGTACGCGTCTCTCTCCACCTTTCGTCACCTCTCTCTCGAATCATCCCCACTCTCACTATTGTTAATATAGCACCTGCCTGCCGGGAAAGCAAGAGCCTTTTT
This sequence comes from Phycisphaerae bacterium, assembly GCA_023133475.1. Lineage (GTDB taxonomy): Bacteria > Planctomycetota > Phycisphaerae > UBA1845 > UBA1845 > JAAEQG01. The sequence continues at coordinate 499 of JAGLWJ010000293.1, forward strand.
GGGACTTGGCAAGTTTTTCTGCTCGGCGTACATTCTTACTAACAACTTGCCATAGTCACTTGGATAAACCGGGAAGTTGCCCTCCCACTTGCCTCCGCCGGCAACTGTGGATATATTATCGTGCCGATGCGGGCGTAGCTCAGTTGGTAGAGCATTAGCCTTCCAAGCTAATTGTTGCGCGTTCGAGTCGCGTCGCCCGCTGTTTGACGGCGTTTGTCAGCCGTCCACAACTCACGTCAGCAGCGATACCCGGAGCACACAGATCGGCGTTTCGGGTTGATTTTATGGGGTTGTCGGAAATAAGGGGCGTTAGGGAACGTTTGGTGGAACAGTTGGGTGGCCCATGGCTTTAGCCGTGGGGGACGCGAATCCAAGTGCCCAGGCTGCTACGGGATCCGGCGATGCTCGGAGGAACCATTCGTGTCCCCCACCGCTAAAGTGGTGGGCCACCCAACGGGGTGATTTCATGAGGTTATTAATAATAAAGCGCGTCAGGGAGCGCTTGGAGGAGGCTCGAAAATGGCTAAGTGGTTGAACGCATATGGGGGATGTGTTTGCGCGGTGTTGGGGTTGCTCTGCTCGGCGGGAGTGGGTTTCGCCGACGAGGCGAACGTCATCTTTGACGACACAGCCGTACTTACCTACGAACTGACCTTCTCTCAGCCGGACTGGTGGGACCAGTTGGTGGCTAACTACGAAGACCCGGACCAACCCTACATGGAAGCCCGATTTCAGTTCGGCGACGAGGTTCTCGACCCAATCGGGGTGCGGTTGAAGGGCAACTCCTCCTACTGGGGGCATCCCGGTGTCAAGAAGTCCTTTAAGCTCAAGTTCGACGAGTACGACGACACCCAACACTTCCACAGCCTCAATAAGGTGAACCTGAACAACAGCTTCAAAGACCCGACCATGCTGCGGGAGAAGCTGTTTCTGGATTTTGTGAATCAGCGGGTGCCAGCCATACGCGTGAATCATGTGGCATTGTACATTAACGGAACTTATTGGGGGCTCTACGTGCAGGTGGAGCAGGTGGACAAGACCTTCTTCCAACGGCACATCGGCGGCGACGAGGACGGCAACCTGTTCAAGGGCGACCCGCACGGCACCCTGGAATGGCGGGGGGCTGACGCGGAACTGTACAAGAACCAATATGAGCTAAAAACCAACGAAACCGAGGACGATTGGACCGATCTGGTCAGCCTGATCGACGTGCTCAACAACACGCCGCCGGAGGATTTCCAGACGGCGTTCGACGCGGTGTTCGAGGTGCCGAACTACCTGGAGACTCTGGCAGCCAACATACTCTTCGCAAACCTCGATTCGTACAACGGCACGGGGCATAACTACTACGTGTACCATCGCCAGGACAACGACAAGTTCATCCACTTCGCGTGGGACTGCAACGAAGCCTTCGGCAACTTCGCCTTTGGTATGTCAGCCCAGCAGGTGCTCGACCTGGACCCGCATTGGCTTCCTCTGCCGCCGCAGAATCGCCGCCCGCTGTGCACGCGGTTGTGGCAGACCTTCGAGTGGGACCGCCAGTACCTTCGGCATTTGGGCAAGATGCTGCGCACGGGCTTCAACTCGGCGACGTTTGACCCGCGGATCGACGAACTGGCGGACATGATCCGCCCATACGTCTACGCAGACACCAACAAGATGTACACCGACGCCCAGTTCGAGCAGAATCTTGAACAGGACGTGGTCGATGGCCCACACACAATTATCGGGTTGAAGCGTTTTGTGGCTCAGCGCTACGTTTACATGGATAATCGCCTCAATGGGTTCTCTTCGCGTGCCGACCTGTCGCTTAATGAGTTGATGCCGGTCAACGGTGGGACGCTTGCCGATAATGCGGGCGACTATGATCCCTGGCTGGAGATCTACAACCGGGGTCCGGGCCTGGTGCACATTCAGAACGTGTTTCTGTCGGACGATGCGGGCGATCCGACCAAGTGGGCCTTGCCGGTCATCGATCTGGACGACGGGGAATACCTGGTGCTCTGGCTGGATGGCGAGGTCGGCGAGGGGGCGGACCACGCGAACTTCAGCCTGCAACCCGGTGGAGGTGAACTCTACTTGCACAAGCGAACCGGCATAGAAACCATGCTGGTGGACAGCGTGAGCTACCCCACGTTGGCAGCCGACATATCATTTGCACGCTTCGAGGACGGAGACGGGGACTGGCTGGAAACCAACGTGCCCACCCCCGGCGATGCCAACCAGCAACCGGCTGGCCCGATCGCCCTGTACATTAACGAGTTCATGGCGGACAACGAAAGCACTATCGAGGACCCCGATCAACCCGCGGCGTTCGAGGATTGGATTGAGATTTACAACCCGGGTGCTTTTTCCGTGGATATGGGCGGGATGTACCTGACCGACTATTTGGCGGATCCGACCCAGTGGCAAGTGCCCGATGGCGTGACTGTCCCGGCGGGCGGGTATCTGCTGTTCTGGGCGGACGACGACGACGAGCAGGGCGACACCCATACCAACTTCAAACTCGGCAAGAGCGGTGAAGAGATAGGCCTGTTCGATAGCGATGGTGTGACTGTGATCGACTCGGTGGTGTTCGGCGTGCAATGGCCCGACGTCTCTTACGGCCGGTATCCGGATGGAACCGATAACTGGGTGTTTTTCGCCAACCCCACCCCGTGGGCGAGCAACACCGAGCCCAATGCCCCGCCGATGATCAGCGACACCACGCACACCCCGGCTGCGCCGACGTCAGCCGACCCCGTCTGGGTGACTTGCGTTGTCACCGATGATGGGTCATTGGGCCAGGTGGCTCTGACGTACGATGCCGGCTCCGGGCTGGTGGAGGTGCCCATGTACGACGACGGAGCCCACCAGGACGGCAATCCCGGTGACAACCTCTACGGTGAGCAGATACCGGCCTTTGCCTCGGGCACTCTGGTCCGGTATTATGTGACGGCTACGGATAATCTCGGGGCTGAATCCGCCGATCCGCCCCAAGCCCCCACGGCGACTTATGCCTACGTGGTGGACTATGCCCCGCCGCCGGTTCACATTAACGAGTTTATGGCTGACAATGAGACCATCGAGGACCCCGACGAGCCAGGCCAATACCCTGATTGGATCGAGTTGTACAACGCCGGCACCGACGCGATTGATCTGGGCGGCATGTATCTGACAGATGATCTGAACGACCGGACGCAATATGAGATTCCCGCGGGCGTATCCATCCCTGCCGGCGGGTATCTGGTTTTCTGGGCTGACGGCGACGACGCCCAAGGCCCGCTGCACACCAACTTCAAGCTCGGCAAGAGCGGCGAGGAGATCGGGCTATACGACACCAGCAGCAACGGCTTTGAACCCATCGACGAACTCACCTTCGGTGAACAGACGACCGATGAGTCGATGGGGCGATTCCCGGACGGACGGGACTGCTGGCGGTTCTTCACCAGCCCCACCCTGGAGGCTTCCAACGGGATGCTCTTTGATTACAATGCTAATGGGAGTATCGAACTGGCGGATTTCGCGGAGTTCCGCTCGTGTCTCGCCGGTGCAGACGGCGAATCGTTGGGTGACGGCTGCGAGGTCTTCGACTCCGACTGTGACGGAGACGTGGACCTGATGGACTTCGCGGCGTTTCAAAACGCATGGTAGCACTGGTGCCTCTGCCGGTGAGAGATGGTGACACCGGTGAGAGATGTAGGGCGGGTTTCACCCGCCGCAGACGCCTGATTGGTCTGGCCCGCCCTACGGTGAAGAAGGCGGGTGGAACCCGCCCTACACTGTTGACATCATCCACATTGGCAGCAGCCGGATTGCCCCGGCGGCTATGCCATCGCAAATGCCCGGCGGATTTTGTCGATGCGCTCGTTCGAGTTGCCGGGGACAAATCCGAAATGCTTCTGGTCGCGTGGCGACTGAATTTTGGCTAACCGCTTCCAGCCCTGGTTCATGCCATGAATGAACAGCGCCGAGGTGATACTGCGGGTGCGAAGGAAGGTGGCCAGCGTGCGCCGCCAGACCCACGGCACCACCGCCGCGGTGTGACGCAGTTCGTAGATGGCTTCATCCAACGCGGCAGCCGACATGTTCTTAGGCTGATAAACCGTCTCGACGAAGCTGTAGCGTTCCCAGTCCTCGGGGTAATTAGTGGCGAAGATGCGGCCTTGCTCCATGTACCGATCGTATAGCCTGGTACCGGGCAACGGTGTCAGGTTGGTGATCTGGATGGTATCCACCCCCAGACGCACAGATGCCAACGCAGTGTCAGCCACAGTGTTCACACAGTCCTGCTCGGCGCCGATGATGAACCCGCCGAAAACGCTGATCCCCGCCCGGTGAAACCCCTTGATCAACTCCCGGTAGCGATCCACGTTCACACGGTTGACCCCCTTGTGCCAGTCCACCAGTGTCTCGGCGTTCAGCGTCTCGAACCCGACCATCATCCCACGACAACCCGCCAGGTAAGCCAGCCGCAGCCCCTCGGCATCGTCACCCATGTTGATGGTCGTCTGGCTGAACCATAGACGCTTTTTGCCGTGTTTGATGATGGCCCGCAGCAGTTGCTTGGCCCAGGCGGCGTGCTGCCTGCCCACGCCGAAGAAGTTGTCGTCCACGACGAAGACGAACGTTCTCGGTGTCGCGTTCCACTCGTCGATAATCGTATCGATGTCTCTGCGGCGGATGCGTGCCCCGTTGAATTTGGTCACGCTACAGTACTCGCACCCCACCGGGCAGCCGCGCGAGGTCTGGATGCTGGAGACGTCATAGCGCCCGTTGATCGCCTGGAGGTCCTGGCGGGCACCGCCGAACCGCCGGCCCAACTCGCTCAGGCTGCCTTGATACTGTTGTTGAAGACGCCCACGAGCGGCATCGTCGACAATGGCAGGCCATATCTCGTCGCACTCCCCAACCACCACCGAGTCACAGAAGCGGGCGGCTTCGTCCGGCACCGCCGAGGCATGAGGGCCGCCAAAGATCACCGGCACTCCCTTACGCCTACAACACGCGGTGATCTCATAGGCTCGCGTCGCACCGCTGGTATAGCTGGTCAGCCCCACCAGATCATACCGTCCGGCTTCGATCTGCGGCTCGGTCATCTGGTGCCCGAAAATCTCGTCGATGATCTCGACTTGGTGCTCCGGCGGAACCAGCTTCGCCAACACCTGCAAGCCGAGTTGCGGAATCCGGCTACCGATGGTGTGATACCCTTCGGTACGCCGCGTGACGGGGTTTATCAGGGCAATACGCATCCGCTACTAGGCCCCACTGCCGGTGAAACAATCAGTACCGCGACCGTAAGGGAGCGGCCAATCCTGGTAGGGCGGGTTCCACCCACCTTCTTCGCTGGGTCCCCCACCGCTAAAGCGATGGGCCACCCAATCAACACCGCACCGAAACAATACCCGGAGTCTAGGGCCAACCGGGGCAAGAGTCAAACCAGTTACCCCCCACTAACGGGTGTGACCATGCCGCTTAATAAGTCCAAAGTCCCT